>JAOZMQ010000153.1 GCA_029934195.1 Candidatus Cloacimonadota bacterium
TTTTTATCTTTACCCAACGCTAACGCATTGGGCTACAAAGATATCGCTTCTATGAAGCTGAAAAATAAATAATTTCCCGATTAATCTTTCTTTTGGAACTTCTGTTCTTCATGGTTAAAAAAATCCTTTTCGTTTTTCCCTTTACGACTTTGCGTAAAAATCCTTTTTTACACAGGTATTCTAAAGTTAGTTTTTCTAAATATCAAGAAAAATCAGTCACAAATAAATATCCACTTGACAGATATTTCCTTATAAAAAAAAGTAAAATACTAAAAATTTATGGAGATGCGATGAGAATATTAAAAACAAATACCTTAATTTGCTATATCGTTTATTGGTCTGGTTTACGCAATTATCGTCGATGTGAATATCTCAATTCTCTCCCATAGATACAATTATAAAAACCCCACTTCTTATAAAAAATATCACGATACTTATATAGAAAAGATTATTTTCATTACTTTCTTTAGTTTTCTTATTATATTTTAATTTAAAAAAATAGTATAGAATCCAAAGTTAATTTTTAAAAAATCTGATTAGTTTAGTTGTATTTCAATGAAAAAATTAATTTAATCAACATACCTTTAAAGATAGAGAAAGATTTTGTATTGGAGGAGAATCAATGAATATTGAAATTAAAAATGGTTACGTTGTTATACCAAAAGTAGATAGTATAGAAGTTGAAAAAAAGAATATTTATATTCAAGATGGAAAAATATTCTATCAAAAACCATTTAAAAAAACAGACAGAGTTATTAATATTGAAAATAAAATCATATTCCCCGGATTAACAAATGCTCATCATCATATTTATTCTACTCTTTCAAAAGGTGTTCCTTGTGAAGTACCATTTGGTGACTTCATAGGAAATTTGAAAAATCTTTGGTGGACGCTTGATCATTCCTTGAATAAAGAAGATATGATTCTTTCAACAGCGATTGCAATGAAAGATTCTATTTCGCAGGGAGTTACAACAGTATTTGATCATCATATTTCCGGTTATACTGAAAATTCTCTTTCTGACATGGCAGATGTTTTTGATGCTTATGGAATTAGTGGTACTCTTGCTTTTGAACTTTCTGATAGAAATGGTAAAGAATTTTTTAAGAAATCTTTGCAAGAAAATATTCGTTTTGCTAAATCTCAAAAAGGAAAATCTGTGCAAGGTATGATTGGTTTACATGCATCATTTACTTTAAGTGATGAAAGTTTGAAGATTATTTCAGAAACAACAGAAAATTTTCCAGTACATGTTCATGTTGCAGAAGGTGAAATTGATGGGATTCAGTGCCAAGAAAAATATGGAAAAGGTCTAATTGAACGCTTTGATGATTTTGGATTAGTTCGTGATAATTCGCTTTATATTCATTGCAGTAATCTTACTAAAAAAGATTTGGAAATCTTAAAAAACCGAAAGATTTTTATTGCTCAAGCGGTAGATTCTAATATGAATAATGGATTGAATATCGGTAACATCTCAAAATTTATTTCGGAAGGAATCAAAACTACTGTGGGAACTGATGGAATGCATTCAAGTCCGCTTAAAGCAATGAAAAATTCAATGATTTTCACAAAGTATTTGAATAAAAATTGTGATCTTGGTTATGGTGAAATGAATAGTTTGTTTCTAAATAATTTTAAACTTAAACAAGCTTTTGGACTGCCTCTTGGAATTGAAGAAGGGCAAGTAGCTGATTTGGCTATTTTTGATTATCAACCTGCAACTCCATTTAATTCGGATCAATTTTTGGGTCATTTTATTTTTGGAATTACAGAATCTCGTTGTCAATATGTTATAAAAAATGATGAAATTTTATTGGATAATTATCAACTAACAAAAGATTTATATAAAGACCTTTTTGAAAGATCGGAAGAAATATCAAAAGCGATGTTTAATAGATTTGAGAAAAATAAAGGTAAGTATTAAAAAGAGGAGTCGCACAAATGAGTGATATTATGATACCAATTCCATTTACAAAATTAGTAAAATGGATTTCGACAGAACTAAAAAAATGTAATTCAATATTTGATATTCCCAAAGAGAAATTTTTCTATAAAAAAGATGATTCTTCTTTCGAACTCTTTGGAGAAACTTGCGAAACTCCGATTGGTCCGGCAGCTGGTCCAAATACCCAAGTTGCACAAAATATTGTTGCTTCCTTTTTAACCGGATCACGATTCTTTGAATTAAAAACGGTTCAAATTATGGATACTTTGGATGTTGCAAAACCTTGTATTGATGCCGAAGACGAAGGCTATAACACAGAATGGAGTACTGAATTAACTGTTCCACAAGCATTTGACGAATATGTGAAAGCTTGGTTTTTATTGCATATTCTAAATAAATCTCTTGGTTTATCTCAAAAAACAGGAACAAATTTTATTTTCAATATGAGTGTTGGTTATGATCTTGAAGGAATAAAAAAACCGAAAATTGATGATTTTATCGAAGGTCTAAAAGATGCAAAAGAGACCCAAATTTTCAAAGAATGTTCAAAAATTCTAAAAGAGAATCTTAAAGAATTTTCAAATATTTCTCTAAACGACATTGATAGAATTCCTTCTAAAATTAGTAATTCTGTCACTCTTTCAACAATGCACGGTTGTCCGCCGGAAGAGCAAGAATCAATTGCTACTTATTTAATGGAAGTAAAAAAAGTTAATACTTTTGTGAAATTGAATCCAACTCTACACGGTTACGATTTTGTGAGAAACACTTTTGATTCAATGGGATTCTCAGATATTCCTCTCAATCTCGACAGTTTTACTCACGATTTGCAATATCCGGCTGCTGTTGAAATGTTGAAAAAATTATTAATAATTGCTAAGAAGGAAAAGGTAATTTTCGGAGTAAAACTTTCAAATACTTTACCGGTTATCAATAAGAAAGGAATGCTTCCCGGGGATGAAATGTATATGTCCGGAAGGGCACTTTATCCACTTACAATTAATCTTGCGGATAAATTATCTAATGAATTTAATAATGAGTTAAAAATTTCCTATTCAGGAGGAGCTAATTTCTTTAATGTTGATGAAATTTACAAATGTGGAATTCGACCAATTACGATTGCTACAGATGTTCTCAAGCCGGGCGGTTATTCAAAATTCAAACAACTTGCAGAAAAACTAAATCCATTTATAACAGATTTTGCTCTTCCAAAAATTGATGGCGAAAGATTACAGAAATTAGCTAAACAAGCTCTTTCGGATTCTACTAATTTCCGTGAAAGCAGATTTTCCGATAAGATGTTTCTTGATCAAAAACTTCCGTTAATTGATTGCTTTGTTGCACCTTGTAAAATTGCTTGTCCGGTAATGCAAGATGTCCCGGAATATATTCGTCTCATTGAAGAAAAACGTTTTCAAGAAGCTTATGAGATTATTGTTTCAAAAAATCCACTCGCAACAATTACCGGAAATATCTGTGATCATGCTTGTATGTACAAATGTGTGAGAAATGATTATGAGTGTCCTCTTTCGATACGTGAATTGAAAAGAATTGCAGTCGAAAAAGGAGAAGAGATAACTCTAAAAATTCCATCTGAAAAACACAATGCAAAAGTTGCAGTAATTGGTGGTGGACCTGCTGGTTTATCTACTGGCTTCTTTCTCGCAAAAGATGGTTTTGATGTTACTATTTTTGATCAAAAAGAAGATCTTGGTGGAATGGTAAAATATGGAATTCCAGACTTTAGAATTTCTGATGAGATTATTCAAAATGACCTTAATCTGATTAAAAAATCTGGGGTAAAATTTGAATTGGGAGTTTCTCCGGATTTCAATATTGAAAAACTTAAAAAAGCTGGTTTTAAATATATTAATCTGGCAATTGGTGCTTGGAAATCTCGAATGATGGAAATTGAAGGAACAGATGAAACTAATAATCAAAGTGCTATCGAATTTCTTCAAAAGTATAAACAAAATAAAGAATCGGTTGTTGTCGGGAAAAATGTTGCAATTATCGGTGCTGGAAATTCGGCAATGGATACAGCAAGAGCAGTTAATCGTCTTGAAAATGTAGAAAATACTTACATTATTTATCGTCGAACCAAAGAACAAATGCCGGCAGATAAAGAAGAATTGAACTTTGCACTTGCAGAAGGAATAAATTTTCATGAACTTCTTAATCCAATTAAATTTGAAAATGGAAGACTGATTTGTCAAGTGATGGAACTTGGCGAAAAAGATGTATCCGGAAGAAGAAGGCCGGTTGCTATCGAAGGTAAAACAGAATCTTTTGTTATTGATAATATCTTTTCCGCTATCGGAGAAATGGTTGATCCGGATATTCTAAAAAAGAATAACATTAAAGTAAAAAATAATTTTGAAACTTCTATAGAAAATGTTTTCATTACAGGAGATGCTTTTCGAGGTCCAAACTCTATTATTCAAGCTGTAGCCGATGGAAAGAAAGTTGCAGAAATCATTATGGAAAATGAAGGTGTTACCAAAACTGAAATTCTAAGGTTAGAGGATATTGTTTTTGATAATGATAAAAGAGATAACGATGTTATAAACAGAAAAGCAGTTGTAAACTTAGGTGTGAAAGAACTTGCTACAGATTTGGATGTTGCAACCGAATCCGGTAGATGTCTGCAATGTAATTTTGTATGTAATAAATGTATAGAAGTTTGTCCAAATAGAGCAAATGTGAAAATCAAAATAGAATCGGATCTTTTCAGAGACAAAAATCAGATAATCCATCTTGACCCACTTTGTAATGAATGTGGAAATTGTGAAACTTTCTGCCCTTATGATGGAGCTCCTTATAAAGATAAATTTACTCTTTTCTGGAATGAAGAGGATATGATTGTGAACAAAAATGATGGATTCCTACTAATTGATGAGCAGAATAAAATCTTTAAAATTCGATTGAATAATATAATAAAAGATGTAAAATTTGACAAAAATTGGAAAACAGAAACTTCTTTTGAAATTGATAACTTTCCTCAAATATCAAAATTAATTGCAACAATTGTCAGTGATTATAACTATCTATTAAAATAAGTTTTGGAAGAGTAATGAACATATTATCTATAAATGGAAGTCCAAATAAAATCGGAAACACTCAGAATATTGTGAACGCAATATTAAAAGGAACTCTGAAAAACGGTCATTCTAACAAAGTGATTCATCTTTATGATTTAGAAATGAATGATTGTATCGCTTGTAAAAATGCTAAGCAAATTCATCTTGAAAAAGATTGTATTCATGATGACGATTTTAGAAACATTCTACTTCCAGAAATTAGAAAAGCTGATCTGATCATATTGAGTTCACCAGTTTACATTGGACAAGTTACAGGAAAAGTAAAAACTATGTTAGATAGATGGTACACATTTATAATGAAGGATTTTAAGATTCGCGATTTACCAAATAAAAAGTTTATAACTGTTGTAACTTCAGGTGCTCCTTCTTCAGCTTTTCAAGATGTTTCAGGCTATCTTGAAAGATGGTTGGGTGAATATTTTTTTAAAATGGAAAAGATAAAAGTTATTCATGAAGGAAATTTTATCGGTGAAAGTGGAAAATCAGACAAAATCGAGCTTCTAAAAAAATATCAAAAACTTGGTGAAACTCTCTAATGGTTTATAGGAATAATCCTAATTAATTTGGAGAAAATTATGATGATAACTTGGAAAAAAGCAACAGACCAAATCTACTCTTCTCGTAGATTATCATGTATTTTTAAAATAAGGTAGAAAAGTAAATATCTAATTTAGAAAATACAAAAATGGATAAAATGATTATAACATTATTAAGGAGAATTTATGAATATTTATAAAAGTATTAGAGAATTATCTCTAAAGTATGAACAAGAAACAGCTGAATTTCTATCAAAAATGATACAAACACCTTCTTTTTCAATGAAAGAGAAAGAGATGGTACAAGTAATAAAAAAAGAAATGGAAAAAGTCGGATTTGATAAAATTAGAATTGATGATCTCGGAAGTATTATCGGAACTATTGGAAGTGGGAAAAGAGTAATTGCTTTTGATGCTCATATTGATACAGTTTATCCCGGAAATTTAGATAACTGGAATTTTCCACCACATGAAGGTCGTATTGAAGATGGAAAAGTATGGGGGAGAGGAAGTTCCGACCAACTTGGTGGAATGGCTGGAATGGTTTATGCCGCTAAGATTATCAAAGAATTAGATTTGAATAATGAATTTACAATTCTTTTTACAGGAACTGTTATGGAAGAAGATTGTGACGGTATTGCTTGGGAGCATTTAATTTTAGAAGATGGAATTAAACCGGAACTTGTTGTTAGTACAGAGCCAACAAGCTTGAATATTTATCGTGGACACCGTGGCAGAATGGAAATGATTATCGAAGTAAAAGGAATTTCTTGTCATGGTTCAGCTCCAGAAAGAGGAGTAAATGCAATTTACAAAATGGCGAAAATTGTAAATGAGGTCGAAAAATTAAATGATAGATTGAAAGACGATGAATTTCTCGGTAAAGGAACTATTACAACAAGTATTTTTGAATCCGGATCTCCAAGTCAATGTGCTGTTGCTGATTATGCAAAAATCCAATTAGATCGCCGTTTAACTTGGGGAGAAACAAAAGATTCAGCTGTTGCAGAACTCAAAGATTGTTGTAAGCGTGCCGGAGTTGAAGATGCTACTATAACGATTTTACAATATGATGCAGTTGCTTATACTGGAAAAGAATATTCAGTTGAAAAATATTTCCCAACTTGGAAGTTAGAACCGGAATCTCCTTGGCTTGCTGATGCTGCAGATTCTTATCTTAAAACATTAGAGAAAACCCCCAAAATTGATAAATGGACATTTAGTACAAATTGTGTGTTTATAATGGGAAAACATCCAGAAATTAAATGTATAGGAATGGGACCTGGTGATGAAGATCAAGCTCATGCACCAAATGAAATAACTCGTGTTTCAGATTTAAGTGCTGCTGCTGCTTTTTATGCTGGTTTTGTAGCTAAATTGAACAAGAAGTCATAAGAGTTTTACCACGAAATCACGAAAACAGAAAATTACACAAAAAGAGTAAATTTTAATTAAACAGAAGAAGCTTTAATTAATATGATATTTTGTGAAAATT
>JAOZMQ010000154.1:0-5771 GCA_029934195.1 Candidatus Cloacimonadota bacterium
ATAACTCTTTTCTTTCTCTGTGGTTTTCCTTTGCGACTTTGCGATAAAAGAATTTCTTTGCCTCTGCAATAACAAAGGAGATTCGAATATAATTAAACCACACTCTTTCACAAACTTACACAAAAAGAAATGTACTTCTTGTGAAAAGATTGTGGAGGAATGTGGTTTAATTAAATTCAGATGTAAATTTTTTTGTTCTCGCTTCACATTCATTTTCATTCATTGCGAAGCAAGTCCAAAAAGATCTGGAATTCCCTTGCTATAGCTCGAAAACTTAGTTTTTGTGGCGACTTTAGGCTTTTTGTGAAAAGAATGTGAAGGAGTGTGATAATTTATCTCTAAGAAAATAATGTAATTGAAATGATGAAAAATGGATAGATATTTGAAAAATTAATTAATCTAACAGAATTTTGTGTTAATAGGAAATTTCTCTATTTTTGAAAAAATTCATCTTTTTATTTGACATATAACTAACACATTTACTGATGAAAAAAATATTAATGTGATGGAGTATATGTCAAAATTTTATAAAGATAAAACTATAACTGAAATTAAAGTCGGAGTTATTTTCATTATCTCAATATTTATTCTTGTTTTTGGATATTTTTGGTTAATGGATTATTATAATCAAAATAAATTTCAACTTGTTTCTTTAGAGCTTCCAAATGCAAATGGTATAGATATTGGTGATCCAGTATTAATTTACGGAATTAAAAAGGGACGAGTAAAAAAAATCTCCTTGCAAGAAAATGGTGTTTTAATGCAGATTGCAGTTGAAATTAATTTCCCACTTAGTAAAGACACTTCATTTTTAATAAATGAAGCTAATCTTATGGGAGAAATGCAAATTGAAATTGTACCAGGAAAATCAAAAGAAAACATAGATCTGAACCAAATTCAACAAGCAAAAAATGTTAAAGGCATTTCTGAATTGATCTCAAAAATAATGGATATTTCTGACAAAATTGATAATTTCCTCTCTTTCCTTTCTGAAAATAAAGGGATAATTAATGATATGAAAAGAATCAGTGAAAATTCAATTCAATTAACTGAAAACATTAATTCCATAATAAAAATCAATGAACCGGATTTGCGACTTATTGTGAAAAATTTCAGAGCAATCACAACAGATTTGGATCAAATTATTGTATCAAATAGAAATCGACTCACCGATTCTATGATCTCAATTGATGAAACTTTGAAAGTAATCAATAATAATGTAGATGAATTTGAATCTTTATTGAAAAATTTAAATAAATTTACAAAAAAATTAAATAGAGAAGAAGGCTCAATTTCACAATTAATTTCCGATAAAGAACTTTATTATAAATTAGTCAAATCTACCACAACATTAGATTCCTTATTGCATGACATACAAAAATCACCCAAAAAATATTTTAAATTTAGTGTATTTTAAGTGAAATATTTTTATAAAAACTAAGAGAGACTCAATGAAAATCGCAATGCAGAAAACTATCCTTTTTTTCATTATTTTAATTTTACCTGTAATGTTAATGAGTTTTGGAAAAAATAAAATTCAAAAAGAAAAAATGATTTGGTCAAAAATGGAAACAATGCACTTTGATATTTATTATAAAAAAGGAGAAGATGAATTTGGTAAAATAGCAGCATTCATGGCTGAAGAATCATATTATTTTCTAAAAGAGAATTTTAAAAGACCAATGCAAAAAAGAATTCCTATAATTTTTTATCATTCTCATCAGAATTTTGAAACAACAAATATTATATTTCCTCTTTTATCAGAAGGAGTTGGAGGTTTTACAGAAAGTGTAAGAAATCGTGTAGTTGTTCCTTTTGATGGAAGCTACTTGAAATTAGAAGAAGTTTTACTTCATGAACTAACTCATGCTTTTGTAAACTCAATTAAATCTTCTTCCATCGGTTCAAAAATGCTAAATCTTCCATCTAATTCATTACCCTTTTGGTTCTCTGAAGGTCTTCCGGAATATTTATCTGTTAATGGTAAAGATAATTATAATAATATGTTTATCAAAGATTTGATTCTTAATGGAAAAATTTATCCGTTAGAAACAATTAACGGTTATCTTGCTTATCGTGAAGGAGAATCATTTCTTGTGTATATAAGTGAGACTTATGGAGAAGAAGTTGTAATGAATTTCTTTTATACTTACCGGATTTCTCAAAATATTGATGCAACTTGTAAAAAAGTTTTTGATATGAAATTTGAGGAAATTCAAATCCGCTGGAAAAATTATCTTAAAAAAAAATACTTCTATTTGATGCAAGAATATGATATTCCTTATGAAAAATATGAACAAAAAACTTTCAATAAAAAAAATAATTCTAATATGAATATGAATCCTCGTTTCTCTCCAGATGGTGATTCTTATATCTTTTATTCAAATCAGGATATTCGTAATGGCATTTGGAAAGCATCTACAAATGATCTTTATAAACCCAAAAAATTAATTGATAGTGAAGCTTCCGGTAAATTTCAAGAGTTTCATTTCCAAAGAAATAATGTTAGTTGGTTTCCGGATGGAACAAAATTCGCTTTTGTTGCAAAAACTCCAAAAGGTGATAATATTTATATTATGAGTGCTGAAAATGGTAAATTATTACAAAATTATCCTTTCCCTGATTTTGATGCAATTTTTGAAATTGATGTTTCAAATGATGGCACTAAAATTGTTCTTTCTGCTCAAAAAAAGATGCAAAATGATCTTTATATTTTCAATCTTTCAGATAAAAAATTATTAAAAATAACCGATGACAGATATGATGATTCTCAGCCAAGATGGTCAAACGATGACTCTAAAATTGTTTTTACTTCCGAAAGAATTTCTTCAAAAACAAAAAAAACTCCGCACATCTTTACCGGATTAGTTAAAAATATTTTCTATTATGATCTTTTAACAAAAGAATTTTATTCTGTTACAAATGAATCATATTCTAATAGTTCTCCAATGTGGAATTCAACTGACAACATGATTGTCTTTATCTCTGAAAGAGACAGTATTGCTAATTTTGAAACTATTGACATTGTTTCTGGAAAAAGAGCAATTATCACTAAAACAATTTGTGGCACATTTTACGGAGATTTGAATTTTGATGATAGCTCTCTCATTTTTTCTGTATATTTAGACAATGCTTGGAATATTTATTCTTATTCCCAACCACTTAAAAATCTTAATTTTACTTCTTATAGAAAGCCAGAAAAATTTGTTTTTAAAGATGATTTTTTTACAAAATTTAAGATAAATAATTTTAAAAAATTCGGAAAAAGAAACCGCAAATTTCAGAAAGTCTTTCCGGATTTTGATAAAAAAAAGGGGACTGTAATAGATTTCAATCAGGCAATAAAGCGTGATAGTTTAGCTCGTAAGCATAACATGATTATTGATGAAAAACCGGTGAAAGCTGATAATCCTCCTAAAATATCTCAATATAAACCAACATTTCAGATTGATAGATTGTGGGGTGGAATGGCTTATTCTTCATCTTCAGGGACAATTGGACAGATTCAATTTAGTCTGAGTGACTTAATGGGTGATCATGCGGTCGGAGTAAGAATCGGATTCGCAGGAGATCTCAAAGATTCAGATTTTATCTTTAATTATATGTATATTCCTTATAGAATTGATTATGGATTTGGTCTTTATAATGTTAATGATGATGCAATATATAAAGTTTATTCTACTAATTTGAGTGATTATTGGTACGAGAAAATAATTAATACTGATTTTGGTCTTTATTCGCTGATAAGTTATCCGTTTAATAAATTTTGGAGAGCAGATTTTGAAAATATTTTCTATAAAAAAAATACAAAATATTACTTATGGAATTTTGTAAATGATGAATGGGATGAAAATCCGTACCTTGAAGATTCAAGCGATTTGATATATTCTCCACAATTAAGATTTACTCACGATAATGTTTTATTTGGTTCGACCGGACCTGTTGATGGATGGAGAGGTTTTTATTTAATCAATAAAAGTTCTGCAAAAAGAAATGATTATTTAACTCAATATGCTGATATTAGGTTTTACAATCTTTTCGCAAAAAGATTTTCTTTTGCTTCCAGATGTGTGATTGGTTTTAGTGAAGGGAAAAATCCACAATATTTTGGATTAGATGGTTATTATGGAGTGCGAGGTGTTGAAGATGAAACTTCCGGAACACGGAAATTATTTGCTTCTCTTGAATTAAGATATCCTTTTATTGATTATCTAAAATTTGGATTTCCATTACCATTAAATTTCTCGAATATCCGTGGAAGTACTTTTATTGATGCCGGAACTGTGTGGGATAACAATAGTAATCTAAAGCTTTACTCTAATGGTAAGTTTGAGGATTTAAAAGTCGGTTTTGGTTTTGGTCCAAGAATGAATGTTGGATATTTTATCTTGAAGTTTGATATTGCTTGGAAAACTGATTTAAAAGTATTCAGTCATCCAAATTTCTATTTTTCCTTAACAGAAGATTTTTAATATTTGAATATGTTGCAATTGTTCATTTGCGAAAGGCTTGTTTGTTAACTGAAATCAGTTTTGCTAACTTCTCCAAAAAGCAAAACGGAGGAAGTGAAATCGTGAAACCAAAGAATGGAAAATTCAATGTGCTCGGAATTACATCTTTTGTCTTTCATTAATTAATTCTTTTTTTTGCATAATTATCCCATTATCTCGAAAATTATTCTTGGCTATTATTTTTTTTCAAAGACAATCTTCTTTTCGTCGTTTTTCAAGAATCGAAAGTTTAAAATCGCAAAAGTATCTAATGATTTATTAGCGAAACATTGATTGACAATTTATCAAGTCAAATAAAAGTTCGTATAAATATATTGTTGGAGAATCTATGAAAAAAGAAAGATTCCCGATTTGGGAAACAGTAGAATTGGACATTAACTCATTATGCAATCAAGGTTGTTTTTTTTGTCCTCAATATAATAATCGTAATAGAATCAGAAAAGATCAAAATAGAGTTTTCAACTCCAACCAAGGGTCCGGTAATTCGTCAGGGTTCAATTATGTATGAAGATGCCAAAAAAGATGACAGAATTTTAGATTTGCCCTTCACTCGCCGTCTGACTGCTCTTCTTATTCGTTATGATGGAGAAGTATCTTTGTGTTGCGAAGATGATACTTGCACTTTTGACTTGGGAAATGTTTTTACGCAGAGAATTGAAGAAATATAGTGCTCTGAAAAACATATAAAAATTGTTAATAATTTGCAAAAATCAGGAAGTAGGCATCAATATGAACTCTGCCAGATATACTACAAAGGTTTCGGAAAAACGAATAAACTAACATTTCTACAAAATTCAAAAAATAAAATCAAGTTTAATAAACAAAATTGGAGTGTCTGAATAATGAAAATATTCGGAATTGGATTGAATAAGACTGGCACAACGACATTAGGAAAATGTGGACAAATTTTGGGTTATCACTGTTTCAGTGGCAATAAAATTCTTCTAAAAGATGTAATTTTAAATCAGGATTTTAAACGTATCAAAGAGACCGTAAATGATTACGATTTATTCGAAGATTGGCCATGGCCATTAATCTACAAAGAACTTGATGAGATGTTTCCAAACAGTAAATTCATACTTACCGTCCGTAGAGATGAACAAGTTTGGTTAAACAGCCTGAAGCAACATTCTCTGAGAACTCGACCTTTTTTACACAGCAGAAAATTAGCTTATGGATACAATTATCCTCATCACAAAACAAAAGAACACATTGATTTCTATAAAAAACATAATGAAGATGTTCGAAGATACTTTGCAT
>JAOZMQ010000154.1:5781-6206 GCA_029934195.1 Candidatus Cloacimonadota bacterium
TTCTAAACTTTGTAATTTTTTAGGACAAGATATTCCGGATTTACCAATCCCACACACGAATAAAGGATCTTCAGTTCATATTAGTAAAAAAAGATATTGGATGAATAAATTTCTGATTTTTCTCAGGCAATAAATTATGAAAAAAATAGAACATCTAATCAGACAATCGTTAAAAAAGATCCTCTTATCAATGCCTTTAAAGAAATTTTCTAAACCAATATTTATTATCGGCTGCGGAAGATCCGGAACTACGATTTTGGGAACAGCTCTTTCTAAACACAGCAAAATAACTTATCTAAATGAAAGACGGGATTTATGGTTTTCTGCTTACCCCGAGTCTGATATTTGGACGCACGAAGCTACAGATAGAAATGGAAAGATGGTTATGGATTCTAAAGATGCTGATGGATGGAAAAGTAAGAAAC
>JAOZMQ010000154.1:6216-6963 GCA_029934195.1 Candidatus Cloacimonadota bacterium
AACTTTGAAGACAAGAAAACCAATACTAATTGAAAAGCTGCCAATTAACAATTTTAGATTGGATTTCATTAATGCAATTTTTCCAAATGCACGATATATTCATATCCACAGAAATGGACTTGAAGTGGCAAGCTCAATTGAAAAAAAAGTCGATACAAATAGGTGGTTCGGTGCTAATGATTATAAATGGAAGCAATTGGTTAATCTTGCAAAAAAAATAAATCAAACTCAGCCTTTATCAAAAATGTGTTCCGATAATTATGATAAAGGACTGCTCGAATGGAGACTCAGCACAGAAGCAGTGGTGAAATTTTTACAAGAATTACCCCAAGAAAAATATTTAGAAATTTCATATGGAAATCTTACAAATACCCCTGTAAATACAATTAAACAGGTCTTAGATTTTATTGGCATTGATGATGAAACAGCAGTAATTAATTTTGCCAAAGAGAATATTTCTCGAAAGTCAAAAAAGATTTCAGCTGAATCTGTTTCTGATAAAGAAAAAATTATCGGAGGAGATTTATTGATATTTTCTATGACAAATGAGAACGGTATAACCCAATATTTTCTTGAAGAGAACGGATTGCATAAATGAAGAATAAACCCAATTTAATGATTCCGAGAAAAATTTGGATTTTGTGGTATCAAGGTTTGTCGGAAGCTCCTTTCATTGTAAAAAAGTGCATAACTTCCTGGAAAAATGAAAATCCAAACTGGGATGTTATTGTTCTTGATAAAGACAAT
>JAOZMQ010000155.1 GCA_029934195.1 Candidatus Cloacimonadota bacterium
TAAGCTACAGAGTAGCGACAAAAAAGAAAATTTAGGAAAAGTTAGTTTTCGTTCAAGTACTATATAGTATCTGAACGAAAAGGATAAAAGCCGCTGATTGCAGTCAAGATGACAGCGTTCCCATTCATTTTTTATTCAGATACAAATTTTGCATAAATTGTTTTATCAGCTGTAGCCCCAAAATATCCGTAACCATTATGAATACCACCATGTTTGTAACCTTCGGGTTTATACAGATATTTATAATAGTTATCTGAAATAGAACTGTAGGTTAAACTATAATCTCCAAAAAAAATGATACCACCAGAATATTGAGAATCCATAACAACAGAATATTGCTCTCCATGGATTTTTGTGGGTTCATATTCTTGAAAATATTCAACTTTTCTCGGAAAACCAGTCATCGGATCTTCGTATTCATTTTCTTTTTCTGGACCACTATTCATATATTTATTGGTATATTCAGGATACCCAAAGCTAAAATCTTCTAAACAATATAATCGGACTTTGAGTACATACGTATTTTCAGTTTCCGGTAAGTAAGATCTAATCTCAATAGGATTTTTTTGATTTGCAGTTTCATAAACAATTTGTGGTAAATTTTCTGAAAGAGAGTCTGTAAAAGCTGTTTCAGAGGTTTCAATTTCAATTATTGGAGGAATATTAGTTTCAGCCCAAATTAATTCATTTCCAATCTTTGCTTCAATTTTGTAAAAATGATTTTCTTTAATTTTTAGATAATTCTCAACATCATAATAGCCAACAATTTCCCAAGAAAAGGTTAAAGATACAGAATCTTTCAATGTAGATAAATCTGAGTATTCATAAATTTTTACATCTGCTCCTGATTCTGGAATATCTTGCCAATTTCCATCAAATGGAGAAATAGTTTTTCCTATAAAAATTGGATGCTCATGGTCAATAAATGTTCCAAAATGAATTAATCCGGAAATAAAAAATTCATTATGTTTATATCTTTGCGAAGCTGTAAAATCATCACAACTCATTAAAAATAAAGAACCTATCAGAAGTAAACATCCAATAACAGTATTTATCTTGTAAAAGTTTTTCATTTTTTTTCTCCTTACCATTCAATATTAAATCCAATAAATGGAATTCTTGGGAACATTCCAGTATTTTCTTTTTTCATGGAATATTCCCCTGTCTCTTCATTTTTTTCGTAACTAAAAGCTCTATTCCAAACATTGAAATGATTAAATACATTGATTACTTGCAAATATGGTTCAATGCTCCATGTTTTGAAATGGTGCTTAAATTTAAGACTTAAATCACATCTTGAATATGCTGGCAATCTACTTGAATCTTTATATCCGTAAAGAAAAACAGGACCATTTTCGGTAGGAAACATTAGTTCAGGATCAGAAGTTGGTTGTCCGCTTCCATAAGTATAAGAAGAACTTAGATTAATATCGGAACTCCAAATTCTCCATCCGGTAAAATCTGAGAGATTAAATGTTTCAATAATATTAACTTGATGTACTCGTTCATAATTAGGGTGATAATATTGTTCATTATTTGTATATGGATCTGTATTTGTACTTTCAATTTTCTTTTCTGTAATTCCAAAACTGTATCCAATTGAGCCTTTTATACCATCCAAATTATTCCTTAATAAAACATCTATACCATAAGAATATCCATTTCCTACATTGTAAATATCTCTAAGTGAACAGGTTTCATTATTCCATTCATAATCAATTTCCGGTCTGTATTCAACTAAATTATCATATAACTTATAATAAAGTTCAAAATCTAAAGATAAAGAAGGATTAATAATCCCCTTAAAACCGGCTGTAAAATGATCAGAAATTCCAGCTTTTACGTTACCGTCTAATGGAAACCACAAATCCATTGGAGTACTTGCACCAGGATTCAAAGATGTAAGAAATTGATAGTATCGACCATAGCTGACAAAAATATTACTATTCAGAGTCAATTTCCTTCTTAAAGCAAGACGAGGCGAAATCTTAAAATAATTTGCATCTGGAGCATTTTTCAAAGTAGTACAAGAACTGGAAAAATATGAAACTCTGATCCCCGGTTGAATTGTCCAAAATGCTCCAAGTGACCAATTATCTTGAATGTATCCAGATGTAAGATAAGATTTTGTTTTCACATCTGGCAATGAGTTTTCAGCAATTTCGAGACTATCAGCTTTCATAACAAATTCAATATTATTATATTTGGCATCAATTCCAAAATCTATTGAATGATTGTCATTTGGAGTATAAATAAACATTTCTCTCAAAGTTAAATCATTAATATCATTCAATCTGCTGAATTTTTTATCATCCTCGAGCTCAAAGATAAATTTGGAACCAAAATGACTTCCGGCTAAGATCGTAGTTGAAAAAAAATCCGGATTATAAACATGCATCCATTGAGCAGTTACAGTTTCATTTCCCCATTGAATTATCATTCTGGAGCCCATATTAATATCGAGTTTATCTTTTCCAAAATAACTGCTGACAGTAAATTTATCTCTATCTGTTGCATCCCAAGTTAGTTTTGTGTGTCCATCGTAAAAATAGTAGTTTGGGATTTCCGGTATGAATTGTCTATAAAGTTCAAAATATGTTCTTCTGAACGATGCCATATATGAACCTTTTTGCTGACCTACTTTCCAAGGTCCTTGCAAAGTGGCACTGGAACTAATAAAACTCGTTCTCATAACTCCTTCGTGATATTTTCTATTTCCATCAAGGTTTGTAATGTTTAAAACAGATGATAATCGTCCACCATATTTAGCAGGAAATCCACTTTTTATTAATTCTACATTTTCGATTGCATCGGTATTGAAAGTACTAAATATTCCTCCAAAATGGTTTGGATTATAAACATCTGTGTTGTCAATCAAAATAAGATTCTGATCAGGACTTCCTCCTCGAATATACATACCACTGGAAAAATCTGATAAAGACGAAACTCCGGGCATCATAGTCAAAGCTCGAAAAACATCCGGATCTGCAACTTGTGGAATATCAAGTATGTCCTGAGTCGATTGCCTGATTGCACTGACAGAAATTTCTTTTGCATTGATTTTCATTTCATATTTACTTTCTATTGTTGTTGCACCTTCTATTTCAAGGATATTTTCTTCCAATTCTACTTGAAGGAATTTTTGTTCTTTTTTCAATAATTTTATTTCTAAAAGTTTTGGTTTATAGGAAATATGAGAAATGAAAATTTTTATTTTTCCTGCAGGAGCATTTTTTATAACGTAGTAACCTTCTTGATTGGTTATAGTTCCGATGTTTGTATCTGCAATTCCGACAGAAGCATATCCTACACGTTCTCCATTATCAGAATCAATTATGAAACCATAAATACTGGCAGTATAACTAATATTTGCAATTCCTAAGAGAATTATTATCATTATAATTCTATACATTTTTTCTCCTGCTATTAAGATTTGATATATATGGATGTCTTAAATATTTCTAAATTTTAATTTTCAAAACGATTTCTTTTATGAGAAATGGTCAAGTAGAAAAAGAGAAGAGGAAGACTTTTATAACTTTAATAAAATCTCTTGACGTAGAAACTGATACAAAATTGCTTCAAATTATTCAGACAACTCTAATAA
Organism: Candidatus Cloacimonadota bacterium; assembly: GCA_029934195.1. Lineage (GTDB taxonomy): Bacteria > Cloacimonadota > Cloacimonadia > Cloacimonadales > JAOZMQ01 > JAOZMQ01. The sequence goes on from JAOZMQ010000155.1 coordinate 3,608, forward strand.
TTTATCACAAAGGATTTTCAAAATGAAAAAAATAATTGTAATTGGCGGTGGAGCTTCGGGATTAATGGCGGCTGGTATTGCTGCAGAGCGAGGATTAAAAGTTATCCTAATTGAGAAAATGAACGGTGTTGGAAAAAAACTTGCAATTACCGGAAAAGGAAGATGCAACATTACAAACAATTGTAACCTGAAACAATTCATTCAAGAATTTGGCAAAAACGGACGTTTTCTTTATCAAGCTTTTTCAAGATTTTTCAATAAGGAACTTATTGATTTCTTTGAGGAAAAGGGTCTTCAAACAAAAGTTGAACGCGGAGGACGTATTTTTCCGGTCAGCGATAAAGCCAAAGATGTTGTTGATTTATTAAAAAAATGGAATATTCGTAATGGAGTCAAAATTTTTTATGATGCCGAAGTATCAGAAATATTGACCAAAGAGAGTTCAATTTCTGGAATAAGATTCAAAGATGGACAATTACTTGAAGCTGATAATATTATACTATCAACCGGAGGTTCTTCTTATCCGGGAACAGGTTCAACAGGAGATGGTTTCATAATGGTTAGAAAACTTGGGCATACAATAAATCGGATAGAACCGGCGTTAGTTCCGTTTAATTGTGCTGGAGATACTCATTTGGAATTGCAAGGTTTGACTTTGAAAAATATAAGAGCTTCAATTTGGTTTGATGGAAAGAAAAAATTTGAAGAGTTTGGCGATTTACTTTTTACACATTTTGGTGTTTCCGGTCCTATAATTCTATCATTAAGCAGAAAAATAAATAGAGAAGATTTTTCCAATCATAGAATTGAAATTTCTATTGATTTGAAACCGGCTCTTACTGAACAAACTCTTGATGAAAGATTATTGCGGGAATTAAATCAACATGGGAAAATGAAATTTAAAGCAATTCTAAAATTCCTTCTTCCACGAAAAATGATCCCAATTTGCATTAAAAATACAAAGATTTCTTCCGATAAATTATGTCATCAAATAGATTCTTCTGAAAGAAAAAGAATGAAAAATTGGTTAAAGGATTTCCGTCTAAATATAACTGGATTTAGACCGATGAAAGAAGCTATCGTTACTGCTGGAGGTGTTTCTTTAAAAGAGATTAATCCTAAAACAATGGAATCAAAAAAAATAAAAGGATTATACATTGTTGGTGAATTGCTTGATTTAGATGCTAATACCGGAGGGTTTAATCTGCAAGCAGCTTTTTCTACCGGATGGTGTGCAGGAAAATCTGTATAAATCTTTCAAAAAAAAGAAAATAAAATTTCCTTTACGAATAAAATGGTTAATTTTTTATGTGAACAAAATTTTCCGGAGGAATAAGAAATGGTCAAAAGAGAAGATGTAATGAAAGTGTTGGATAAAGTTCGTCCCGCAATTCAAGCAGATGGTGGCGATGTTGAACTTATTAATATTACAGAGGATAACGTTGTTCAAGTAAAATTAAAAGGTGCGTGTGGCTCTTGTCCAATGGCAACTTTAACATTGAAAGCAGGAATTGAAAGAGTAATGAAAGAAGAAATTCCTGAAGTGAAAGAAGTCGTACAACCATAATATAGTGTAATAATTGCAACCTGCTACTTTTAGGATAGCAGGTTGTTTTTTCTGTAAAGGGAAATATTTGTTACAGTTTTATATGAAGAGAATAAATGAATATTGAGAACGAAGAAATCCAAGATTACAAAGATTTATTAAATAGTATTGGAAAATTAATTGAATTGCAAAACCAAACTATAAATCAAAATCTCCCAATCTACGAGTCTAAAATTACAGAAATAGTAAATAAAAAAATCACGGATAACAACATAATTGAACACTTATTAGATAGTTTGTTGGATGTAGCTTTTCATGATGATATTCTAATTTTGTTCAAAAAATTATGCCGATATTACTATTATATTAATCCAAGTGCGGTCGTTAGTTATATAAATAGTTATCGAGAAATGTGGGATGAAGAGAGTGAATTAAATGAGGAAGGTTAGTCGCTTTCAAGAAATAACGTTTATAATTTAGCGTTAAATTATTCATTTTTGTTGCGGTATAAAAATCTTGAATATTGATGTTTTTTACTATTTTCAAGCCGAAAATATCAACAAAACAATTGGAGGAAAAAATGAAATTTAGAAATACAATTATAGTTCTTATTGGAATATTTATTTTATCATGTTCTGCAATAAAAACGCAAGAAAAGAGTAATTCTCAGTTTGGGAAGAAGCAAGAAATCGAAAATTATGTTTTAGAAGCAGTAAAACTTATTGAGAAAGAAGGGGAAGCATCATTTTCAGTTTTCAGAGAAAAAGGTAGTAAATGGTACCAAGATAATTCTTATGTCTTCATTTATGATACAAAAGGAAACAGAGTTGTTTTTCCACCAAATCCTCAAAAAGAAGGGGAAAATGCTTATAATGTAACGGATGCAGAAGGTACACATCAAGTTCAACTGTTTATTGAAACAGCATTGAGCAAAAATAAGATGGGCTGGGTACATTATAAATGGAATAAAAAAGGTGAAAGTAAACCTTCGTCAAAACATACATTTGTTATGAATGCTAAAACACCTTCAGGAAAATCTCTTGTTGTTTGTGCCGGTTTTTTTCTGGAAAAGTAGTAATTTGATAATGAAAAGTTGAATTCTATAAAGACTTATTTTTTTATACTGTTTTGTGAAGTCAGATGTCATACGATACACTCTTAAATGAATTGGTTTTATTCTAATTACTTATAATTTCTTAAAAAAAATATTGACAAATTAATGTGCAAACGGTTTTGAGTAAGATGGTATTTTAATAAACATATTAAGTAATAAGAAAAGGGCTGATATGTTTTCTTTTTCAGATTTTTATTTAACAGCGACAGGATTCAAGATAGTGGACTTGTTGTTATCTCCCGACAAATAACAGGAGGAGGGATGGTTTTAGATATTTATGTTTACCGTGAAAGAAAGATTAGTTGTAATAAAGGAGATAACTTTTATTGATGATGAGTGAATGTATTCATAATGATAACATACACATAACTTAACTAAAATGGATGATGATGCGGAAATTTACGTAGCTGTTTGACGAAGTTACCTACTTCATAAATCTTTTATTTCTTTTGATGACAAGAAGAAAGAATATTGTTTTGAAAGTTCGATAATTATACAAGCTACGGATATTTCAACAATGATTGAAAAAGGATTGGATGATATAAAACAAAGACCAGAGCATTATATGAAATTTAATTCAGAGAATGAGTGAGGAACTTACAAAAGCTTTGTTCTATTTAGTATCTGAATGAAAAGGATTTTTTAACCATGAAGAACAGAAGTTCATGAAGAAAGATTAATTGGGAAATTAT
>JAOZMQ010000156.1 GCA_029934195.1 Candidatus Cloacimonadota bacterium
ACGAATCAATCAACAATCTTTGTATAAGGCGGTTTTTGCATCTAACAAAACTAACGTTACGAACAAAAGATAATTTCTTAATCCGTGTTTTCCGCGTCATCCGTGGCAAGAATTCTTTATTCAACGAACAATTATTTCTCCAAAGAAAACATATAATACACTAAAAATGGTTTTTATGTAACCACTATAATTTATTTTCCAGCAATCACACCTCTTCTAAATGCAAGTAATAAATCAGTTAAATTATTAATTTTTTCTTGAATTTTTTTTCCTGGATCTGTATCTTGTACTAATTTCCTTTTATTTGTTTTTTTTACAAAAACTTTTTTTGAGACCATATCTTTATCGGAATTAAGTGATTTAATTTTAGATTCAAAAGGCTCATGTGCAACCAAAACCAAACCATAAGAATTATATATTAGAGTATAACCAGCAATACCGGTTACAGATTGATAAGCTTTTGCAAAACCTCCATCTATTACAATTAATTTCCCTTGAGATTTAACCGGACTTTCTCCCAATTTTGATTTTACTGGAACATGACCGTTTATAATATGAGAATTTTCAGGATTCATACCAAATTCATTAAAGATATTATCACAAATATTTTTTTGTTCACGGTATTTAAAATATGGATTTTTCTCCTCAATTTCGAGTTCCTTGTTTTTAATGAAATATCTTTCAAAAGTAGCCATTTTATTTTTCCCAAAAAGGGGAGAATTAGAACCTGTCCACAAATACCACATAATATTTTTCCCATAATTTTTCAATTTTTGATTAACAGAAAAATAACCCTGTCTAACAATTTGATCAAATTTATCCATTAATTTTTTCCCTGAATATAATTCATTATTAATGCTAAGTTCGTGAAAACTTCCATCTTTATTTAACAAAATACATCCGTGAAAAAGCAGATTACTATTATAAATTGAATACATACTGCCTTTAGAAAAAAGTAATTTTGTATGTTTCTGAAGCTTTTCATTTTCGACAAAAATATTATGGAAATAATTCACAATTAATTGTTCTTGCTCTGATAATTTATAAGGATTTTCTTCATTGATTGTCGGGAAATTATTATCAAGTAAAGGATACGTTTTTCCATTAATTAAGATATTTTTTTTATCTTTTGAGATTTTATCAAGTAGAAGTCTGTCGTCCATTTCAAATTTTGGATGTGATTTTATAATTTGCCCTTCTAACTTAAATTGAATTATTGAAATCGCTTTGTGCATTTTAGCAATTTCATTTTTTTCAGCCTGACTTAATTCCTTCTCTGCACATGTTTTAGGTAAAAAAAATTCACAGGAATCATCTTTATAAATCTTCATTGCAAAAGAAAGCAAAGGTCTCAAACTCACTCCGTAACCGTGTTCAAGAGTATTCAAGTTTACATATCGAAGAGAAATCCTGATAACATTGGCAATACAAGCATCTGAACCACTTGCTGCTCCCATCCATAAAATATCATGATTGCCCCATTGAATATCAAGAGAATGATACTTCATCAATCTGTCCATAATGACATCTGCTCCGGGACCTCTATCAAAAATATCTCCAATTATATGAAGATGATCAATTGACAATCTTTGAATCAACTCCGATAAAGCAATTATGAAAATTTCTGCTTTTCCTGTTTCAATAATTGTCATTAAAATTCTATTATAGTAACCTTCTTGATCAAAATGATGTTCATGAAGAAGTTCTTCCATAATATAGGAAAATTCTTTTGGTAAAGCTTTTCGTACTTTTGACCTTGTATATTTGGAAGCGACAACTCTTGTTAATTTTATCAGTTTAATCAGTGTTACTTTATACCAAGAATCATCAATTTTTTTATCTGCTTTCAATAATTCTAATTTCTTTTTTGGATAATAAATCAAAGTAGCAATAGTTCTCATTTCACTCTTGGTCATTGAATTAGAAAAAGTTTCAAGTATTTTTTGCCGAATCACACCAGAAGCATTTTTGAGAACATGAATAAATGAAGTTGCTTCACCGTGAATATCACTAATAAAATGTTCCGTTCCTTTTGGTAAACTCAAAATCGCTTGCAAATTTATAAGTTCAGTTGATACTTCATTACTATTTTTATAATTTCTCGACAATAATTTTAGATATTCTTTTCTTTCTTTACTAATTAAATCTTGTTTCATTCCCACTCCTCAAAAAGTAAAATGTCTTTGCTATCCCTATTTTTCAACTTGAATCACAGAACCAGAATAGAAAGGTTGAATCATATTCTCATTTATTTGCAGAAGTAAAGCTCCTTTAGAATTAATTCCTTTAACTTTACCATGAAATTTTTTGAATTCAGTATCAAGAATGATATTTTTATTAGTCAAATAGGAGTACTTTTCAAAATATTGGTAGAATTCTTTTAAGCCTTTATCAATAAAAGTAGGTAGTTCAAAAGCAAAGATATTAAAAATTTCTGTACTCAAATATTCATTATTGATGTTTTCAGAAGTTTCAATTAATAAAGATGTAGCAATTTCTTCAAGTTGATATGGAAATTCAGAAATATTAGAATCAATTCCAATTCCGATTAAATGATATTTATAAGTTGGAAGAAAATTTGTTATAATACCGCACATTTTTTTATCTTTAATATAGAGATCATTTGGCCATTTTATTTTGAGTTCATTTTCAAATTGTGGAAACAACTTCAAAATTGCTTTATGGATAATTATTCCTACAAAAAGAGTTAAGTTGACTTCAACTTGAAGATTATACAATCCGGCAGTCATCCAAATTCCACCTTCCGGAGAATGCCAAGTGACACCTTTTCGACCAACACCAGTTTTTTGAGAAATAGCTGTAACCAAGAAATTTCCGTCCGCTTCTCGATTTTTTATAAATGATTCAGCTTTCTTTGAAGTACTGGAAATTGTTTTCAAATTAAATACTTTATCAAAAAAAGCATGTTCAAAATTTTTCATAATACTTTCTCCTTTGTTTGATAATTCTTATTAGGAAATCTTTTTTACGATTATCATAGAATTGCCATACTATCGCCATAACTAAAAAATCTATATTTCTCATTCACAGCGATTTTATAAGCATTCATAATATTTTCATAGCCTGCAAAAGCAGAAATCAACATCAATAAAGTCGATTCCGGCATATGGAAATTTGTTATCAATCCATCAATAATCTGGAACTTTTTCCCAGGATAGATAAATATTTCTGTTTGATGAGCACCTGATTGTAAGATTCCATTTTTAGCAAAACTCTCAAGAGTTCTTGTCGTTGTCGTTCCTACTGCGATAATTTTTCTTCCTTCTGCTTTATACTTGTTGATTTTTTCAGCAGTTTCGGGAGAAATTCTACAAAATTCCGAATGCATTTTATGGAAAGTAATATCATCTGTTTTTACTGGACGAAAAGTTCCAAGTCCAACATGTAACATTACTTCGAGAATTTCTACACCTTTTTCTTTTAGAGAAGCAAAAATTTCTTCAGTAAAATGAAGTCCGGCAGTTGGAGCTGCGACAGAACCATTTTGTTCAGCATAAACAGTTTGATAGGTTTCTTTATCTTTTTCTTCAGCTTCTCTTTTGATATACGGAGGCAAAGGCATATTACCGGCAATTTCAAGAAGTGACCAGAAATCATCTTTGCAAAAAAACTGTACAATTCTGCCACCTTCTTCTGCATAATCAACTATTTTCGCTTTAAAATTTTCAGAGAAAATTATTTCAGCACCAATAGGCAATTTCCTACCAGGTCTCACAAGACATTCCCATTTTTTTTCTTCAATTTGATTCAACAGGAAAACTTCAATTTTTGCACCTGTTGGCTTATGACCAAATAGTCTTGCAGGAATAACTTTAGTATTGTTGATAACAAGAACATCATCTTTTTTAATAAGAGCCAAAATATCCGTGAATTTTTTATGAGAAACTTCACCTGTTTTTTTATTCAAGAACATCAATCTCGATTCAGATCGATTTTCTACCGGATATTGAGCAATCAGTTTTTCCGGTAATTCGTAATAATAACTACTTTTTTTTGTAAGGGACGTTTTTAGCGTCTGAGAGTATGGCATAGAAACTTCCAAATATTATTTTACTTTGTAATTTTACAGGAATTTTATATTCATCAGCTGTCAACCAAATACGAATTTTTCCTGTTTGTTTAAATATGGCTTCACCTTTTAATATTGGTTCAATAACAAAACAATTTATTTTTCCAAAAATTGTCTCAACTTTTTCGATTTTATGAATTTTTACTTCTGCTGAATAATTTCTTCCATCTGCTGTAACATTAACAAAGACAGATTTTCCAACGACTAAATCCATACTTCTGATTTTATAGAAGGCACTAAGAATATCTTGAGTATCATTGAGAATATTCATCTTTTTTTCAGTCTTAGTATTTTTTTTAAGATTATATTTATAATAAACTGACAAATTTGATTCAGGATAATAGTAATGAACTCTTTTTTGACGATAAGTTCCTTCACGGAGTTTTTTTGTAAATCGATAACTTATTTTTTTTTCTTTATCCCAAATAGATTCAATATTATCACGAACTTTGAAAATCTTATCAAATACAGAATTTGTTCTCGTTAATGAGCTAATTTTTAAACAAGAAATAGAATCACGAAAAGAATAATTTCCCACTTTTAGGCTTGCAGTTCCAGCTGATACAAATCCATATTTTATCTTAAAAATCAAGCTTTCATTATCCTCAAAAGAAAAAAGATAAGTTGAAAAAATGATGATAGTAAATATAATAAATATTTTATTTCTCAAAAATGATTCTCCTTTTTACAATTTCCCGCCGGTAAGAAATATTTCTTCACCGGTCATGTATGAATTTTCTTCAGAAATAAGAAATTTGCAAACCCCATAAATATCATTAAAGTTTACCAGTCTTTTCATTGGTATTTGTTGAAGTTGTTCTTGATAATATTTTTGCCTGAATTCTTGATATTCTTCTGAAAAATGCGCATCAACAATTTTTACAGGTCCGGGAGAAATTGTATTTATTAAAATCTTATTTTCTGCTTCTTCAATAGAAACACTTCTACAAATATTTGCAATTGCAGCTTTTGAGGCAGCATAAGCCGATCCATTTTTCAATCCAATTCTACTAACATTTGAACCAAATAGTACAATACGACCACTTTTATTTTTTCTAAAAAAAGGTAAGCATGTTTTTAGAATATTAAAAGTACTGGAAATATTTTCTCCAATAATCTTTCCCCATAAATTATAATCGCTTTCTATTAACGGTTTAGAATCAATACTCCTCAAAGTTGCAGTATGAATCAAACTATCAGGCAACCAAGAATTATTTACATTAAAAGTATTTAGCTTTTTCTCTAATTCTTTATAATTTGTCAAATTTGCTTGAAGACAAAAAATTCTCTTTGGATACTTTTCTTCTATTTGAGAAATTCTATCACACGAGTTATTAAATATCAGCAAAAGAGAATTCCCGGAAGATGCAAATTTTTCAGCGAGAGCTGCCCCAATATTTCCATTTGCTCCGGTAATAATGATTCTTTTCTCTGTCATTTTTGTTCCATTTTTTTTATTTTCTCCAAGACAATATCTAACATTGAATTGGCAACTTCAAATTTATCTCCATTCAATTCATCTTCGGTTTCTTTACTAATAAAATGAATTTTTGTGTTATCTTTTCCTGAGACTGAAATATTATTGGCAGCAATGAAATTCAGATTTTTTTTCACTAATTTTTTATAAGCATTTTCTTTGATGTTTTCTGATTCTGCTGCAAAACCAATTAACAATTGACTTTCGGATTTTCTCTTTCCAATTTCAGCCAAAATATCTTTAGTCCGAACAAGTTTTAGAGTAAGATCTCCCTTTTTTTTCATTTTTTCTTTATTGATGTTTTCAACTTTATAATCTGCAACAGCAGCACTCATAAATGTAATATCAATATTAGCAAAAGCTTCTGTCACAGCGAAATACATCTTTTCTGCTGACAAAGTTTTTTTTGAAGAATCGCTCAAATAATATGGAATTTCAATATCAATATCTGCATAAATAAGATAAACTTTTGCTCCCCTGATATGAGCAGCACGAGCAATTGCTAACCCCATTTTACCTGAAGAATAATTTGTTATGAATCGCATCGGATCAATTGCTTCTTGACAAGCTCCAGCGGTCACAAGGATTTTTTTATTTAGAAAATCGCATTTATATTTTAAGTAGGATTTTATATAAAAAACAATTTCTTCTACTTTGGGAAATCTTCCTTTTCCTTCATATCCACAAGCAAGAAGACCTTTCTCTGGCTCCATAAAAAAATATCCATAATCCATCAATTTTGAAATATTTGCTTGTGTGATGGGATTCTGATACATTTTAACATTCATCGCCGGAACAAATAAAACAGGTGAACTCGTTGCCATTATTGTTGTTGATAATAAATCGTCTGCAATTCCACTGGCTACTTTTCCAATAATATTTGCGGTAGCAGGTGCAATAACAACGATATCTGCCCAATCAGCAAGCGAAATATGTTCAATTGGTACTTCAAGATTGAATAATTCAACAGAAACTGATTGATGTGTTATTGCTTTAAAAGTCAGTGGATTTATAAATTCACAAGCATTTTTTGTCAGAATAACTTTTACAATCGCACCAGCTTTCGTAAGTCTGCTTGCAAGATCCACGGCTTTATAAGCTGCAATTCCGCCTGTCACACACAAAAGTATCTTTTTATTTTTTAACATCGAGTAACCTCTTTTCATATTAGGAAATTATGTAAAAATATTATTGTTTCTAAATTTTTAAATTAGATCATAATGTAAAGATTTTTTTGTGGAATCATAAAATAGAGATTGAATGAAGATTCTTTACCACGTAAGAGCACGGATTAAAGAAATTATCTTCTTGTTTGTGTTGTTAGTTTATTAGTTACAAAATAGTCTTGTACAAAGCATGGTTATTGAATAAAGAATTTTTGCCACGGATT
>JAOZMQ010000157.1 GCA_029934195.1 Candidatus Cloacimonadota bacterium
AATCCTTGGGTTGTAGAAAATATTATTGAATATAATTTAACTGGAATTTTTTGTTATTATGCAAATGGGGTTTTTAAAAACAATACTATCAGTAATAATTTTGTAACAGGCAATCCCAATTCCGGTGCAGGTGTAATGGTTTATGGTGCTTCTTCTAATCCAATATTTGCTGAAAATATCATAACAGGTAATTATACTGGATTTTATATTATTAATGAAGCTACTGCAAATTTAGGAAATGTTTTTAATGCTTCAAGTAATGATGATGGTCTTAATCACATTTATGATAATATTGCTGAGAATGGACAAATTTATAGTGTTTATAGTAATACAAATCAAGATATTACTGCTCAAAATAATATTTGGGATAGTGAAGATTATGATGAAATTGCTGAAACAATTATTGATGTTAATGATGGTTCCGGAACAGGTGAAGTTTGTTTCCAGCCGATTTATTCTAATGAAATAATGCTTGGGGATGTTGATGAAAATGGAGTAGTTCAAGCTTATGATGCTGCCATTGTATTAAATTACTCTATTGGTTTAGATCCAATACCAGAAATTGACCCGATTCCTTGGGAAGAAAACAGAATTCTTGCTGCCGATGTTGATGGAAATGGAGAGATTCAATCTTTTGACGCATCTTTAATTTTACAATATTCTGTAGGTTTAATCACAAGTTTTCCTGTAGAAGATAGAGCTAATTTTATTGCTCCGGTTGGAAATGTGGAATCAAGAATAGAAGAGGGATTTCTAATTTTCAGTGCAAAAGGGAATTTGATGAGTTTAGACATAAATTTTCAATCATCAATTAATGAAGTTGAAACAGAATACCTTTTTGCAAAAAATAAGAATAGAATAGCTCTTGCATCTGCGGAGACAATTTTCGGGGATTTCTTAAAAATCAAACTTTACGAAATGGATAATTTGAATTATTCTGTTCTGTGTAATAATGAAAAAATAAGAACATCTATAAAACCTTTAGAAAATGAAATTAATCTTGATATTACCAATATTTCTTGTTTTCCAAATCCATTTAATCCTGAAATATCAATTTCTTATAATTTGAATTTAGATGGTTTTGTTTGTATTGAAATTTTCAATGTCAAAGGTCAATTTGTTCACCGGTTGATAAATGAACATCAAACAATCGGAGAACATAAAATTAAATGGAATGGTATTGATGCAAACAACAACAGCGTTTCCAGTGGAGTTTATTATTTTAAAATAGAGAAAAAAGGATCATTTACTGCAACAAGAAAAATTATTTTATTGAAATGATTTTTTGATTTATGAGAATTTGAGCGAGGTTAAATTTCCTCGCTTTTTTTATTTAATCGCAGTAACAAATTAACTTTAGAACACCTGACCTCATAGCAATGTTTTTTTTGGGTAGCAACTAAGATTTCTTTTTCCCATAAAATTCGGGATACCATATTTTCAAGCAATCAGGACACATACTGTGAGAAAATTGAACTTCCGGTAAACGCTCAGAAATATAATCAGCTGGCTTAACCCAAGGTTTATCTTTTTTTTCATCATCACGAATCAAATTACATCCGGCACAAATTGGTATGAAATTATTTAATCCTTTTGTTTGTTCTGCTCCTTTTTTGAGAACTTTCATTATTAATTTTTGTTTTGTAATATCTCGAATTACTGCAAATTGTGCTTTCTCATTGTTGTAAAAAACAATCTTTTCTTTTATCTCAGCTTCAATTTTTGTCCCATCTTTTTTGAGCAAGACAGTCTCAAAAACATTGGTAGTATCATCTTTATTTTGTTGAAAGAAGTTTTCAAATTTTTCTAAAGTCTTCAAGGTGAATATTAATTGATTATCTATTTCTAATAATTCCTTTTTAGAATAATCTAACATTTGAGCAAGTGCGTTATTAACAAATACAAATTTCCCTTTTTGTCTAATAACAATAGCATTCCCTGAATTTTCAATCATAAGCCGATATTTCTCTTCACTATTCTTTAGTAGTTGCTCATTTAGTTTGAGTTGTTTAATGTTTATTTCAAGTTCATGATTTGCGATAATCTGTTTTTTTTCTGCAATTTCCGCTCTTTCCTTTTCTTTTGTTATTACTTTTGCATCTTCGGACATTTTTACAAATTGTCTGTTTATAGTTTTAACTGCTGGCGAAAAAATAAATATCACTTCAAGAGTTAATATCATTAAAGCAAAGATAGTTAGAATAAGTTCTACTAAAACTAAATGGTGAAGTTTTTGTTGTGCTTCTGCATCATAAGTAAAAACAATTTTATCCATCAGCGGAAGAAAGACTTTTTCTTTATCCATAATGACGTTAATTTCGCGTAACATTTTTTTATAATTCAACTCAGGATATTCTTGTTTATTCAATATTTTGATTAATCTTAGTGATGCTTCGTTCATTGGTTTAAATTGTGAGTTCAATTCTTTAAATTGTAATTTAATATCGGGAGTATTTTTACCTTTTAATCCCATTTCTCTATTTCCAAATTGTAAACCTAAATGTGAAGTTTGCCAAAGATTTTGAGCTTTTTTAAATTCAATAAAATGGTTTTCAAATTCGTCTTTTTGGGTTGCTGATAAAATAGCGAGTGCCGATTTGCTTATCTTTTGACTTAGCATTCGTTGCCTTCCGGCAATATTTATTACCCGACCATAATTCTTTTGTTGAAAAAGTGAATATTGAATAATTATTTGTGAAACAATAAGAAGTAAAGCAATTGAGCCAACAGCAATTTTATATTGTTGTTTTAAATCAATAGATGGTCTTATTTTCTTAAGCATAATTTCTCCATTTTTTACAAGAAAGAAGTAATTATTTTTTAATCGTGAATTTTAATTATTGTTATTCTTCCTGAAGATTGTAAGATTATTTTTGCTTTTTGTAGTAAATCAGAATCTCCAAATAATGCTTCGATATTTTCGCATTTCCTATTTTCCAATAACATTTTAATTAAATTTGGTGTCAATTCAATTTTGTATCGTTCAAGAGAATTTTTCCAGACGGTAAATTTACAACCTTTTTTCCAGTCACTACAATAATAGGCTTTTTGATTTTCAAGAATAAAACCATTTCCACAATTTGGACAACGACCGAGAGTATCTTTCAATTCTATCTGTTTTCTATTTTTATCTCTCTCAAATTGAACTTTACCTTTCATATTTTTGGCTTCGTCAACAATTTTCTTTACATATTTGATAATCCCTTTCATAAATCGTTCGGAATCAACTTCTCCTTTTGAAATTTGAGAAAGTCCTTTTTCCCATTTTCCAGTAAATTCAGGTGATTTTAAACCAGCTGGAATTATTGCAATTAACTTTTGTCCTTTTTGAGTTGGAGATAAAGTTTTACCTTTTCTTTCTATGTATTTTACTTGTATTAGACGTTCAATTATTGATGCTCTCGTTGCTGGTGTGCCTAAACCATTTTCTTTCAATTGTTCTTTCAATTCTTCATTTTCCACGAAACGACCGGCATTTTCCATTGCTGATAATAAAGATGCTTCCGTATATTGTTTTGGAGGTTTTGTCTTTTTGGAAAGGATTTTCAGGCTATTGACATTTAATGAATCGTTGGCTTTTAAATCAGGCAAAGTTTGTTCATCTTTTCCACTTTTCATTTCACTTTTATAGAAGTTCATCCACCCTAATTTGATAATAGTTTTCCCTCTCGAACTAAACAATTCTTGCTCAATATTTACGATAATTCTTGTAATGGAAAATTCATATTTTGGATAAAATACACAAAGAAATCTTTTTACAATTAAGTTATAAATATTTTTCTCATCTTTTGATAATCGAGACAAATTGGGTCGTGTTTCTGCCGGGATTATTGCATGATGTTCAGAGATTTTTTTATCATTAATGATTCTTTTGGAAATCGGCAATTCCGGCATATTGAGAATTTCAGTTGTAAATTTATCATAAGGAGGAACAGTAATAATTTTCAAAGTATTCTTTATTGTAGGAATCATATCTTCACTTAGATAACGACTGTCAGTTCTTGGATAAGTTACCAACTTATGTTTTTCATATAAATCTTGTGCGATTTGTAAAGTTTGTTTTGCGGAATAACCGAATTTTTTATTGGAATCTCTTTGTAATTCTGTTAAATCATATAGCAGTGGAGGTGGTTGTGATTTTTGCTCATGCTCAACATTTTGGACTTTCCCCTGAATTCCTGAAAGATTTTTTTTAAGAGCTGTAACTTTCTCTTTATCGTATATTTTAGTCTGATTGTTTTTGGAATCAAACCAAGTTCCGGAGAATTCATCGTAATTCGCTATCAATTCCCAATATGGACGAGAATCAAAAGCATCAATTTCTTTTTGTTTTTCTACAATCAAAGCCAAGGTCGGTGTCTGAACTCTACCTACAGACAAAAGAACATCATTCTGAATGGTAAAAGCACGAGTTGCATTGATACCAACTAACCAATCTGCTTCGGAGCGACATCTTGCAGATTGATAAAGATTATCGTATTCAGAACTATCTTTCATCGTTGCAAAGCCTTTTTTAATCGCACTTTTGGTCATACTTGAGATCCATAATCTTTGAAAAGGTTTTTTGCAATCTATCGCTACATAAATATATCGAAAAATCAATTCTCCTTCTCTACCAGAGTCAGTAGCACAAATAAGAGATTCAATTTCATCTTTTTGAATTAAGTTAGCAACAATTTCAAATTGAGCTTTTGTGGATTCAATAGGTTTTAATTTGATTTTTTCAGGTAAAATAGGCAAATATGGGAATGCCCAAGTTTTGAGTTTCACCTCATAATCAACTGGTTCACAAAGTGTGATAAGATGTCCTATTGCCCAAGTGACAATATGTGTTTCACCAATCAGACATCCATTCCCTCTTGTTTTGCATTCAAGAATAGAAGCCAATTCTCTGCCGACAGATGGTTTTTCGGCAACAACTAAAATTTTACTCAATACAACTCCTTATTTTTCAAAAAGAGCAGTTGCAAATTCTTCTGCATTGAAATCTCTCAAATCTTCCGGAGTTTCCCCAATGCCAATGAGTTTTACAGGAATCTTTAATTGATGTTTAATTCCGATTACGATTCCTCCTTTTGCTGTTCCGTCAAGTTTTGTTAAAACGATTCCAGTAATATTAGAAGATTCATTAAACAATTTTGCTTGAGAAATAGCGTTTTGTCCGGTGGTGGCATCTACAACAAGAAGTGTTTCATGAGGACCATCGTCAACTATTTTTTTTATGGTTTTATCAATTTTACCCAATTCTTTCATTAGATTTACTTTATTGTGAAGTCGTCCGGCTGTATCAATCAAGACTATATCTGCATTTTTATTAACAGCAAAAGCAATACCATTATAAACAACTGATGCCGGATCATTTCCCTGTTCCTGTTTAAACATTGGAACATTAGCTCTATCTGCCCATATTGCTAATTGTTCAATTGCTGCAGCTCTAAAAGTATCTGCTGCAATAATGATAACAGACTTTCCTTCATCCTTATATCTTTTTGCAAGTTTACCAATACTTGTTGTTTTTCCAACTCCATTGACTCCAACAAACATAATAATGAAAGGTTTTCTATCTAATATTTTTAATTTATCCTCTTCTTGTGAATAGTCTAACACAAGAATATCTCGAATAATTTCCTCAAGGATTTCCTGAACTTTTTTTGTTTCTGTTATTTTATGTATCCTGATTTCTGCACGAAGTTTATCAATAATGTCAATACTTAAATCAACTCCAATATCAGCTTGAATAAGAATTTCTTCAAGCTCTTCTAATAAATCTTCATCTACTTTTCCGCGTAAATTTATAGCTTCTGCAATTTTACCAATAAAATTATTTTTTGTTTTTGCAATTTTTTCTTTAAGTTTTTTTACAAATCTTAACATTTAATTACTCCAATTTTATTTTTCATTTCAAATATTTTAAATTATAAATATCAGACCCAATACTATAAAAAAAGGCAGGCTTAATGCCTGCCCAAAGTATCAAAAATATATTTCTTAAGCTTCCTTTTGAGTCTCAGCTTTCATTTTATTAAAATATGCTGCGAGACGTGCTTTTCTTCTTGAAGCTGTTCTTTTATGAATAATATTTCTTTTAGCTGCTTTATCAAGTTTTGAATAAAGATCTTGCAAAATTGCTTCTCTTTCATCAAGAGAAATATCTCCTTGAATTTTTTTTGATAAAGTCTTAATTGTCTTTTTTACATAATGATTTCTAGCCTGACGTTTAACATCTTGTTTCAGACGCTTTTCACATGACTTATGATTAGGCATCATTACCTCCATTTTTATAATTTTTTGAAAAGAAATTAGTTATAGTGTTTTTCTGTCAAATACTTTTTTGTTTTTATTTCCAATACTGAAAATATTGAAACATTTTTGATAGTACTGAGGGTCAGTGAACCTACCTTTCGAGAAATTATAGTTAACTCCCTATATTACAACAGAACTGTTTTTATTTGGCACTACAATCTCAATTTTTGTTCTGCATATTTGCGGGTACTGGTTAAATTTTAAATTAAGTTTTTCATAAATTTCACTATAACATTTTTGGGGATCACTATAAATTCTAATTGTATATTGAATATCATTTTTTCCTTTTAAAATCACTCAAGTTTCGGACATATTTTTTTTCAGTAATAGTCCCGCATTCATTTTTAAAAATAATAAAAGACCTTCTTAATCGGAGGTCTTTTAGTTTTGTTGCTTTTTCCTTGGGAGTTGGATGTAACAAACAACTACACAGCAAAAATCGTATAGTTATCGGACATAATGCCTATACAAGAAATTACAGTTAGAATATTTAACACTTACAACTTAACTCCTACCACAACAATATCATCCCGTTGTTCAATATCATCTTGCAATTTTACTAATTCTTCCTCAATTTTTATTTTCCGTTCTATAATCGGAAGTGGATTATATTTTAAAAACATCTCTTTGACTCGTTTAATTTTGAATTTT
>JAOZMQ010000158.1:0-3636 GCA_029934195.1 Candidatus Cloacimonadota bacterium
CGGAAAACGCGGATTAAAGAAATTAACTTTTGTTCGTATTGTTAATTGCAAAAAAATAAAGTAAATAATTTACGATAGGAAGTATTTGTTTTAATATAAATGACCTGAATTCTAAAAATAGAACCTGTTTCTAATTTGTTAATGTTTGGAGTTGAAATGGAAGAGAATAAATTTGATGTAATTGTCGTAGGAGCCGGACATGCCGGTATAGAAGCTGCTTTGGCATCTGCAAAAATGGGAGCTAAGACAATTATGTTTGTTATAAAGTATGAGAGTATTGGACGCATGTCTTGTAATCCTACAGTAGGGGGTCCTGCAAAAGGGCATCTTGCAAGGGAAATTGATGCTCTTGGTGGTGAAATTGGTCATATTGCAGACAAAACCGGAATTCATTTTAGGATGCTCAACAGAAAAAAAGGACCGGCTGTTTGGGCACCTCGTACACAAAACGATCGTTTACAGTATTCAGTTGAAATGAGAAATGTGGTAGAAGCACAGGACAATCTTGATGTTGTTGAAGAAATTATTGATGAAGTTCTCACAGATTCTCATCAAAAAGTGATAGGTGTAAAATCTCATCTTGGAGATTCATATTTTGCTCCAAAAGTTATTCTTGCTACCGGAACATTTATGAGAGGAACAATTCATGTTGGTAATGTAAAATTTAGCGGTGGAAGATCAGGTGAACCTGCTTCTATTAATTTATCTACAAATCTTTTAAATTATGGGTTCAAATTGCTGAGATTTAAAACAGGAACTCCTCCAAGAATTGATATTAGAACTGCAAACATGAACATTTTAGAGCCACAAGCAGGAGATGAAAATCCTCAAGGTTTTTCTTTTTTTAGAGATGTAAAACTTCAGAATAAAATTAATTGTTATTTAACTTTTACCAATTCTCATACTCATAAAATTATTCAGGATAATTTATTGAAATCATCTTTATACGGAGGGTATGTATCTGGAATTGGTCCGCGTTATTGTCCTTCTGTTGAAGATAAAATTGTTAAATTCAGTGGTAAAGAGCGACATCAGGTTTTTGTTGAACCGGAAGGGATTAATACTTACGAAGCTTATGTTAATGGAATTTCAAATAGTTTGCCCCCACATATTCAAGTCGAATTCTTGCACTCAATTGCTGGATTGGAAAAAGCAAAAATTATTCGTTATGCGTACGCTATTGAATATGATCATGTAGTTCCTGATGAGATTTTGCCAACATTGGAATCAAAAAGGTTGTCTGGACTTTATCTTGCCGGTCAGATTAATGGAACTTCCGGTTACGAAGAAGCAGCAGCTCAAGGAATTGTTACCGGTATAAACGCTGTTCTTTCTCTTGAAAAAAAAGAGGAATTAGTTTTTGATCGTTCACAATCTTATATCGGAGTTTTAATTGATGATTTAGTTACACGCGGAACAAATGAGCCTTATCGCATGTTTACTTCTCGTGCCGAATATCGTCTTTTTTTACGACAAGATAATGCAGATGAAAGATTAATGCCAATCGGCTATAAACTTGGTTTGGTCTCCGATACCCGATGGCAGAAATATTTAAAAGTTCAAGAAATAAAAGAAAGGGAACTTCATTATCTCAGGACAACAACTTGTCAAAAAAATATACTGATACGTGAGCCGACAAAATTTGCAAATATTCTTAAAAGACCGAAAACCCTTTTTTCTGAACTGAAGAATTTTGGTTATCATCAGCCTGAAGATTTATCAGATTTCATTATCAATAAAATAAGTATCGCTATAAAATATGAAGGCTATTTAAAAAGGCAATTAGCAGATATTGAAAAATTTAATTATATGGAAAAGCAAGCACTTCCAGAGAAAATTGATTTTATGGAAATTAAAACTATTGCTTATGAAGCACGTGAAAAGCTTGTAAAGTATCAACCGGTATCAATTGGACAAGCTGCCAGAATTTCAGGTGTAAACAGAACAGATATAATGGCACTTATTGTCTATTTGAAAAAAATTAAAACTAATAAAATAGGAATACAATAATGAAAAGTTTTACAAAAAAAATAAAAATAAAGTATGTTCTTTTATTAATAATCACATTTTTTTTACTTTCATGTTCACAGAACAAAAGTCAGCAAAAGACAGCAAAAAAATCCATAAACCTTGAAACTAATTTTCCTACTTGGATAAAATCTCCACCAAACGGACATTTTTTGGGTATTGCAAAATTAAGTTCTAATAAAGAGACAATGAATCATGCTGCAAGACAATTTGCAAGTATCAATTATGCAAAATTAAAAAATTCTATTGGAATTGATAAAGCACTGAAACATTCGGAAGAAAATCTTGAATTCAATAATAAGGCGAAAGTAAAATATTCTGTCACCGATAATCAAGAAATGAAATTAATTGCGGAATCTTTAAAAGAGGTTGAGCAATTTGAGATTTTTGGTTATTTTATTGGATTATATACATTAAATAAAGAAACAAATCCGAGCCCAAAGTTCTCTTCCAAAATTTCAATTCCAAAGAATCTTCAAGCACAAATTAATAAAAGAGAAGGTAGTGTTACACTTCAGGCATATTCAAGTTCCGCTTATCTTACCAAAGCATGGAATCTTGCTACAGCAGAATTACGATCCAATTTGAATCAATTTATAAAAACAGATGTCTCACTTTTAGTAAAACAATATCGGCAAAAAATCACTAAAACCTCAAATATGAGCTCTGTTAACCGGTTGTCCGAAATTGTAATTATTTCCTGTGATATTGAAGC
This sequence comes from Candidatus Cloacimonadota bacterium, assembly GCA_029934195.1. Lineage (GTDB taxonomy): Bacteria > Cloacimonadota > Cloacimonadia > Cloacimonadales > JAOZMQ01 > JAOZMQ01. Next base: position 2,744 of record JAOZMQ010000158.1, read on the forward strand.
AATAACTAAAGAAAATTTGCCAAGTTACAAAATACATCTTATTGCCAAAACGAGTTTGAAATGAAAAAAATTGCCATAATTCCTGCACGCTATCAGTCAACAAGATTCCCTGGAAAACCTCTTGCCATTCTTGGAAATAAAACAATCATTAAACATGTTTTTGAGGCTGTCAAATCAACAGAATTATTTGATACTGTTATTGTTGCAACTGATAATGAAAAGATTTTTCAAGAAGTAATCAATTTCGGAGGAGAAGTTATCAGAACTTCTGAAAATCACATAAGCGGTACTGACAGAATTGCGGAAGTTGTGAAAACAAAATTCCAGCTTTTAGATGATAATGATATTATTGTAAATGTTCAAGGTGATGAGCCTTTTATCACCAAAAAACCTCTTCAAAGTTTGATTAATGTTTTTGATAATCCAATAATTGAGGTTGCTTCTTTAATGCACGAATTATCAGAAATATCCGAAATAAATAATTCAAATAATGTAAAAGTTGTTGTCGATTCCAATAGCAATTCTCTTTATTTTTCACGATCACCAATTCCATTTAATCGAGATAATACAGAAGTTATTTACTTCAAGCATATTGGAGTTTATGCTTTTAGAAAAAGAACTTTATTGCAATTTGTTAAACTTCCCATAAGTAATCTTGAAAATATTGAAAAATTAGAGCAACTAAGACTTCTTGAAAATGGAATTAAAATCCGAATGATCGTTACAGATTATACAGGTTTAGGAATTGATACTCCTGATGATTTGGAAAAAGCAAAAGAAATTTTGAAATGATTTGAGTATAGTAGCTGAACAAAAAAGGATAAGCCACGTATTTACGCAGATTTACGCGGATTTAAGAAAATAAATATAAGAATTTATTCTTTATTCATAAT
>JAOZMQ010000158.1:3736-6928 GCA_029934195.1 Candidatus Cloacimonadota bacterium
GTTAAAAAAAATAAAAAAAACTTGTTAAAAAAAGCAATAAATATTGTTATGGTAAAATAAATTATATATAATATTCTAAGTTTCTTATTTTAAATAAGTTACCATTATTGTTTCACATATTGTTGATTTACTTTTGTAATCATATATCCTTATTTTGTAGTCTTTTATTGCTTTTTATAGGAGAAAATTTGAGATCTATAGTTAAATTATTACAGAAATTTCGTCATAAGAAGTCATTAGGTTGTTACATAATAAGTCACAAACCTGTTATTGTTATCAGTTATTGGCAGGACTTTTATTATCGAAATCGTGATGCTGTGATTGCTAAAATGCCCAAAAAGAACAATTCATATATCCTTTTTCAAATTGGATACTACAAAAGTAAAAAAGCAGTTGAAGAAATTCTGGGATTTATGCAACAACTAAGATCACAAAATTCCAAAGTCAATTATGTTTTTCTCAATAATACTCTTGAAGAACACAACTATTTTCTTGAAGCAGGATTAAAAAGTGTCTTCACCAATCAAAATGCTTTTCTTGATGAAAAAAGGTACAAAATTTTACCTTGGGTTAAGAAGAAATATGATGCTTTATATCTTGCAAGAATGACACCTGTTAAAAGACATGAACTTGCAAAAAATATTAAAAGTTTGCGAGTTATTGGTTCTTATTATGACAAAGAAATGGAATATGTTGATTTTGTTAGAAAATCCTTACCTCAAGCAAAATGGACAATGAAAGTTCCGCATGCAATAATTTCATATTTTGTAAATCAAGCAAAAATCGGATTAGCCTTGTCGGATGTCGAGGGTGCAATGTTTGTTAGTACGGAATATTTTTTGTGTGGATTAGCACAAGTTTCTACTCCAAGTGTTGGAGGAAGAGATATTTATTTTGATGAAGAATTTACAATAATTGTTCCACCAGAAGAACAAGCAATTGCCAAAGCAACAAAAGAATTAATTGATAGAAACATTGATCCACAACTGATTCGTGAAAAAACAATTCTTAAAATGAAAGAACATCGGCAATATTTTATTGATTTTATTCAAAGTATTTTTGATGCTGAGAATGTGGATAAAAAATTTGATAAAATGTGGGATCAAATTTTTACTCATAAAATGGCTTTACGAATTCATTCTCCTCGAAAACTTTATAATACAAGAATATTAAAAGAAGAAACTTTCTTTGAGGATGATTATGGGAAGTAAACTTACATTATTTACATTTCTTGATGCTTTCGGATGGGAAGTTTATAAAAGATACGGTTTTTTAAATGACTATATGACAAATGTTCAACCATTAAAGACAACTTTCGGTTTTTCCTCCGGTGCAGATCCTTCAATTTTGACGGGTAGGTATCCAGATGAACATACTCATTGGTCAAGTTTTTATTATTCACCTGAAACATCACCATTTAAAGCAATGAAGGTTCTTGATTTTCTTCCAAGTATAATTTTTGATCGTTGGCGAGTACGACATTGGGCGAGTAAATTTATTGCCAAATATTATGGTTTTACAGGATATTTTCAGATTTATAGTGTACCGTTCTCTGTGTTACCTTATTTTGATTATTTGGAGAAAAAGGATTATTTTGTCCCTAATGGAATCCTTAAAACTGATACTATCTTTGATTATTGTTATCAAAAAAAGATTCCTTACTTTTGTTCCAATTGGCGATTAGGAGAAAAGGAAAACTTAAAGATTGCAATCGATGTAATTGAACAAGGCAAAGTAAAGTTTCTTTATTTAATTTTACCTCATTTAGACGCTGTAATGCACAAATATGGACCACAGCACCCTAAAGTAGAAGAGAAAATTAGATGGTTAGAAGTTGAAGTAAGAAAAGTTATAAATAAAGCTAAAGAGAAATATGATGAAGTGAGTTTTTATGGCATTTCAGATCATGGAATGGCAAAAGTTGTTGGTAGTATTGACTTAAAAAAGACAATTGATGCAACCAATCTAAATTTTGGTAAGGATTATATTGCGATGTATGATTCAACTATGGCAAGATTTTGGTTCAAAAATAAGAGAGCTGAAAATTTAATAATTCAGATATTACAATCAGAGAAACTCGGTCGTATTATCAACGATGATGAATTAAAAAAAATGCATGTTTTTTTTGCAGATAGAAAATTTGGAGAATTGTTTTTTTTGATGAACCCCGGCTACTTGATCAATCCAAGTTTTATGGGATTGAATGTTATACCGGGAATGCATGGTTATCATCCTGATGATGTTGATTCCTATTCTTTTATTGGTTCAAACAGGGAAATATCGTCAAACATAAAATCAATCACAGATATTAGAAAAACAATGGAGATGGAAATATAGATGGAAAATACACAATCTTATATTGAAGATGAAAGTAATCTATTAAAATTTGATAAAAGAGTAATGTTGATTTCAATTAAAGAAAGATTGAAATTTATTATGATTACTTCTTTTATTGTGGTTCTTCTTGTTGCTGTTATTGTTAAAGTATTTATTCCAACAATATGGCTTTCTAAATGTACACTTATCAAACAAAGCAAGAATATGATGAATAATTCGCAATTGCCATATCTTTATCAACAAATTAATATTGAAACGGTAAAAGAAACAGTTGTGCTCAGGAAAAATTTAGAAGAAATCATTGATAGTTTAAAGTTGGATCTAACTCCACCCCAGCTTAAAGGTACAGTTAGTGTGACACAAGACAAAAATTCAAAACTATTACATTTCACAGCAACTCATGAAGATAAAGAAGTATCTGTTAATCTTGCTAATACATTTGCAGAAGTTTTTCTTGATAATTATGTCGAGATGCTGAATTCTTCAGCAAAAAAAATGAGAGATTACTATTTCAAACAGCGGGAGTATTTTTCAGCAGAGCTTTTAAAAGCATATACCGAATTAAGAAAATTTCAAGATTATCACAATATTATTTCAATTGATGCTGAAACAGATATCCGCTATGCACAAATTAGAGAATTTGAAACTAAGATGTTAGAAGATCAATTGACCATTTCTGGTCTAAAAGTGAAAATTGAAAAGATTGAAGCGGTTTTAGACACATTACCTGCTCGGTTATTGCAAGACCAAAAAAATAATGAATTATCATTACTAAAAAGTAAATATACAGATGATAATCCTAAAGTTAAGAATGCCCAAAAAGAATTTAATCTTCTTAAGAAAAAGATTAATAAG
>JAOZMQ010000159.1 GCA_029934195.1 Candidatus Cloacimonadota bacterium
TGAGCATTCCTATTGTCAGTTCTTGTTCCCTGAGAATTTTGATAATTTGGTCTATAACCTTGAGCATTCCTATTGTCAGTTCTTGTTCCTTGAGAATTTCGATAATCCGGTCGATTACCTTGAGTATTCTTATTGTCAGTTCTTGTTCTCTGAGAATTTCGATATTCTGGTCTGCTACCTTGGTTGTTTTGTTTATAGTTTTTATTTTCTGAAGAAGAATTATTATCCTGTGTTTTTGGTTTATTAACAAACTTTTTTGGTGGATGTCCTTCTTTAGCTGTCTGATGAGATTGCTTATTGATTGAATTAGGTTTGTTGTTACCTGTTTGTTGTTCCTTTTGGATATTTTCTCTACTCTCACTATTTTCAGTGGTTTTTATCTTCACACTATTGCTATTATAAGAGCTTTGAGAAATTGAATCTTTACTTTGCTGATGAGAAACAGGCTCTACTGGTTTATTTTCTGTAGTTTTTTTTATATTTTTTTCTACAAATTTATGTGAATTTGAATTATCATCTGTCTTAGTTTCAACATAAGGTCTCGGCTTATGTACACTTTTTTTATCAATAGTTTTGTGTTCTCGTGCTTGTTTATTTCTTTCATAGAACATTTTTCGACTGGTCTCAATCTGTTTTAATGCTTTTACTTGTTCGCGGAATTTGGCACGGATCTTTGACGAGACATCCTCTTCAATAATACTCATGTGACTTTTTACAACAACACCCATATCTTTAAGATGTTTCTTTAAAGCTGCTGTTGATATTTTTAATTCTTTTGCTAATTCATGTACTCTCAATCCCAAAATTCCTCCAGTCTTAATTTACAACCAATTTAATTATTCCGTTTGCAAAATTTGCATCATCAATCGTAAGCATACTGAGATCTCTTCTTTTAAAAGAGCTTCCCATTTTTTCTTTTGTTAAGACTGGGATTGCCTTAACATTTGTATTCTTTCCTAAATTAATTATCTTTTTACTGGTATTATCCGAAGCATTTTTCGCAAAAAGGATTAATTTTGCACGATTATTTTTGCACGCACGGTCACAAGAATCATACCCAAAAGATATTTTTCTTGCTTTATTTGCTAAATGAAGCAAATTAATAATTTTATTTTCAATTATTTCGTTTTCGATTTTTTCTTTCTGTACTTTTTTTTCCATTTTTCTATTCCATTTAAACATTCATCATTGTCACAGACATAAAGTCCACGTGATTTTAATGTTCTATTCAAGTCAAAGATAACTCCATTTTCTAATATTACGAATCTAATAAGCTCACTTTGATTCTTTTTTTTTCTACATATAACACAAGTTCTTTGCGGTATATAATTTACATTTGAAGCTTGATTTGGCATTAGAAATATTTAGCGGATTCCTTTAATTTCTCTGCTGTTTTTTCTCCAATTCCTTCAATTCTTAACATTTCATCCAAAGATGCTTCAAAGATATCTTCAACAGAAGTATAGCCATGCAATTTAAGTGTCTCTGCTATTTTTGATGTCATTCCGTCAAGTTCTGTAATGTGACTCATTATTCTTCTTTCTTCAGAAATTTTATCTTCAAATTCATCTTGCGTATAAATATCCAGCTTATATTCTGTAAGTTTTGAAGCAAGTTTTACGTTCTTGCCTTTTCTTCCAATAGCTAAGTTTTTGTTTCCCGCATCAACTATTACTCTTGCAAAATTACCCCGAGCAGCAAGATATACTTTATCTACAAGATCGGAGCCTATCGCATTGGCAATCAATTGTTCAGGCGAGTTGTCCCAAACGACAATATCTATTTGTTCTCCATGTAATTCTTTACGGATTTGTTCAATTCTGATTCCTTTTGGTCCAAAACAACTACCGGCAGCATCAATATTTTCATTTAAAGATTCTACACAAACTTTGGTTCTAATTCCTGGTTCACGAACAATTTTTTTAATCTCAATTGCTTTTGTTGCAATTTCAGGAATCTCAGATTCAAATAATTTTTTTACAAATTCCGGATGAGTTCTTGAAAGAATAACAATAACATTCTTACGATTTTTGCGGATATTTACAACATAGCTTTTAATAAGATCATTTATTTTATAATATTCATCATCAACTTGCTCATCGGTAGGTAGCAAAGCATCTGCATACCCAAGATCAACAATATATCCATTAAAATCGGTACTACGAATTTTACCGGTTACAATCTGATTTTTTTGCTTTTCATAATCAAATAAAATTCTTTCTTCTTCCAATGCTTTTATTTTTTCTTGAATTGACTTGCGAGCATTTTTAATTATTTTTGGCTCAAAATCTGAGACTGACATTTCAACACTGATTGTTTCACCAATTTCGATAAATCTATCATATTTTTTAGCTTCTTCCAAAGATATTTCACCAAGGAAGTTATCGCGAATAACAACAAACCGTTTGAATTTCGCAATAATTGTTCCTGTATTAAAATTCAAAATGATTTCCAACTCATTTTCAGGGTTTAATTTTTTTGCAATTGCAACATATAAACTTTCTTTTATTATCTCAGTTAGCTTACCTTTATTCAATTGCTTAAGGTTTGCAAGCTGATTTAGAACTCCTAACAGATTTGCTGTCATTCTTTCTCCTTTTTGAATTCAAAATATGTTCTTGCCTTTTTAATTTCATTAAAAGGAATTTCAATTATCTCTTCTTCAATTTCTACAATTATTTTATCAAGTAAAACTTCCTTTAGAATGCCAATAATGGTTTTTTTTTCTCCAGGTGCATCACCATAAGTTATTTTTACTTTTTCGTTGATAGCACCCATATAGTGTTTTTTAAAATTTAATTTTCTCTCAATTCCACAGGATGAAACTTCTAAATAATATCTATCTCTGATAATATCTTCTTCTTCAAGGATATTTCCAATTTTTCTACTAATTGTTGCACAATCAGTAATTGTAACTCCGCCAATTTTATTTATATATATAATATATACTTCACCTTTTTGAGTATGTTTTATCTCAATATCATAAAGAGAAACATTATTTTCAGAACATACAATTTGGGAAATTTCTTCAATTTTTCTAATCATCTTCAACTCTTATATAGTTTAACCACTGCATATACAGTGGTCTAATTTAAATCATAACAACTTTTAATAATAAAAAAACTGACCTTGAAAAGTCAGATAATAATTAAATATTCTTTTACATCTTTTTTATAAACGAATATAAAAAAAAATTGCGAGGGTTTTTGTCAAGCAGTAAATTTCCCTTAAATTAGCATAAACCTAAAAACCAATTCGTTGCATTTAGAATGACTCTTTTTATTCAAAAAATGTACTCATTTAAAAATGTACTCATTTAAAAATGTACTCATTTTAACTCTGCATAAAAAAATCCGCAAAGTATTGAACATCATAAAGCTTACTGAAAAAGAATGGAGGTTTCTACTTGAACGGTAGTGCCTTGCTGGCAATGCTTTCTCATTTCCTGTGTAGTGTCTAAGTCTTGAACCAGCTAATAGAATCACGTCTTTGGAATTTGCCGAAATAGAGGCTAACTATTTCCAAACAGTAGCAAGGTTTCATAAAAAAACAGGTTAGTATTATAAAAACACTAACCTGTTTTGTAATCTATTTATTTCTTAATAATGATTTTAGTACATTCCTGGCATTCCGCCACCCATTCCACCACCTGGCATTGGAGGTATTGCAGGAGTTTCTTCTTTTACATCGGTGATGATACATTCAGTTGTAAGGAAAAGACCAGAAATACTTATTGCGTTTTGAACAGCACTTCTGACAACTTTAGCCGGATCTATAACGCCAACTTCAACTAAATCTTCAAATTTTCCGGTTGCGGCATTGTACCCAAAATTAGGATTTGTTGCACTTTTAAGTTTTTCAACGATTACAGCACCTTCTTCTCCTGCATTAAAAGCAATTTGGAATGCTGGAATACAAAGAGCTTTTTTAAGAATATCAATTCCAACCTGCTCTTCGTGAGTTGATACTTTGAGTGTATCTAATTCTTTTGTAGCATTAATAAGAGTAACTCCACCACCAGCAACTATACCTTCTTGAACAGCTGCTCTTGTAGCATGTAAAGCATCATCAACGCGAGCTTTCTTTTCTTTCATTTCAGTTTCAGTAGCAGCACCGATTCTGATAATTGCCACTCCAGTACCTAATTTTGCAAGTCTTTCTTGAAGTTTTTCTTTATCATAATCGGAAGTTGTTTCTTCCATTTGCATTTTAATTTGGTTAATTCTTGCTGTTAATTTTTCTTCACTTCCTGCACCTTCACGGATAATTGTATTTTCTTTATCAATGATGATTTTTTTTGCAGTTCCAAGATCATCTATAGTTACACTATCAAGTCTTCGACCCATATCTTCTGAAACAACTGTTCCACCGGTAAGAATAGCAATATCTTCAAGCATTGCTTTTCTTCTATCGCCAAATCCAGGAGCTTTTACAGCACCAATATTTAAAGTTCCTCTCAATTTATTTACAACAAGAGTGGCAAGAGCTTCGCCTTCGATATCTTCAGAAATAATAATCATTGGTTTTCCGGTCTGAGCAACTTCTTGAAGAATTGGGAGAAGGTCTTTCATTATTGATATTTTTTTATCATAAATGAGGATGTATGGATCATCTAATTCAGCAATCATTTTATCTGAATTTGTAACAAAATAAGGTGAAAGATAACCACGATCAAATTGCATACCTTCAACTTTTTCTAAATAAGTTTCCATTGATTTGGAATCTTCTACATTGATAATACCTTCGTTTCCAACAGTTTTCATTGCTTCAGCAATTAATTTTCCAACATCAGGATCATTATTTGCAGATATTGTTGCAATTTGAGCAATTTCTTCTGAAGTTTTGATTTCTTTACTTAACTCATGTATTTTCTCAATAATTTTTATTGTAGCTTTATCAAGTCCTCTTTTAAGATACATTGGATTAATTCCGGCTGTAACATGTTTTAATCCCTCTTCTATAATTGCTTGAGTAAGAATAGTCGCGGTTGTTGTTCCATCTCCGGCTACATCATGAGTTTTTTCAGCAACTTCTTTTACAAGTTGAGCACCCATGTTTTCGTAAGAATCTTCGAGTTCAATTTCTTTTGCGATTGTTACACCATCATTTGTAATTACAGGTGAACCAAATTTTTTATCTAAAACAACGTTTCTGCCTCTTGGTCCGAGAGTTACTTTTACTGCATTTGCCAATTTATCGACACCTTTTTTTAATGCAGTTCGTGAATCATGACTGAATTTCATTTGCTTTGCCATAAGTTTATCTCCTATCGTTTAGTTTTTATTATTAATTAGCAGTCAAAAAGACTGTTTGCTAAAAAAAACAAAGTTGATTTTTTGTCAAATAAAAATATTTTTTTACAATGATTAATTGTTGTTGCAGAATTAACATTACAAATTGGCAAAGAAATGTGTATTTGTTAGAGGCATTAATATTGAGAATATCATAGGATATTTAAGATTTTTATAACGCTAAAGGAATTCATAATTCAAAGTTGGTTTGTGAGATATTCCGGTACAACGACTTAATTACTGGAGACTGTTTAGAGTCAAACATAAATGAGATTCTCAATTTTAAAGAGTTAAATACCTGACTGCCTTGACCACAGACAGGTAGAAATAACTCTTTGTGTTTAGGATTATTTTGTTTGATATTTCATTTTTACAAGTAAATTAAAACACTATTTCATCAAAAGAATTTTTTGAGTATCATTTGATCTCTCCGATCTTAAATTGATAAAATAAACTCCTGAGCTCACTTTTATTTCATTATTATTCTTTCCATTCCATTGAACTATTTGTGTTCCTTTTTTTGTAATAGGGAAGCTTTTTATTTTCTGTCCCAAAATATTGAATATTTCAAGTTTAGTTTTCTGCGGATTCTCAACAGAGAATTTTATTGTTGTATTTGGGTTGAATGGATTTGGATAACTACCCATCAAACAGCTAATATATGAAAGTTCAACTACTAATCTTTCACTCAAATAGATTTTTTGATTTATTGAAGTTCCTTGAATCCAATAAAACCAAGTTTCTCCTTCCTCAATGTTTTCATCAACAAAATGATAATTATTAATGTTCATATTGTTTGTAGCAGTAAAAGTTTCTATGATTTCTGCTTCGCTTTGATTCGTAGTTTTAGATCTCAATATTTGGAAAGAACTCATTTCGATCTCATATTCTGTTTGCCAATTTAAACTGACAGATTCAGCAAGATTTGAAGCAGAAAAATTATTAAATTCTGTATGATTAAGGGTGAAATTTAAAGGGTTAAACACCATCAAAAGATTGTCGTAATTATTTACTGTAACCCAATAAAAATAGGTAACTCCTATTTGAGCAGTCTCATCTAAAAATTCATAATTTATATTATAATTACCTTCAAGCATAATTTCCTGTGCATTAAGTTTGGTGGTATTTTCAAAATCAAGGGATGTATTTCTAAAAATATCATAATAAATGACTTCGGAGCTTACATCTGTTGTTGTCCAATTAATAGCAATATCAAAATGATTTTGTGAAATTGCTTCATAGTTTTGAATTGTTAAAAAATTTGTAGTAAAATTTATTGAAACCGGACCAAATATTTCTATTGTTCCATCCAAATCAACAGATTCTAACCAATAATATACAATTCCGGAAGCGTTTATTATTTCATCAATGTATTCATAATTTGCACCGGTGCTGCTATTGTTACCTGAAATCAATTCTATGTTTATTTTTTGAGAATTTCCAAAATTTGCTTCGTTATTTCTGTATATGTTATAGCCAGAAAGATCAATTTCTGATTGCGTTTCCCAATTTATTTGAACGAAATTTTCGGTAGTTGCAATCGCTGTAAATGACGAAAGTTCAACAGGGAGAGTTGACTCTTCATCACCTAATCCCCAATCACTAAA
>JAOZMQ010000160.1 GCA_029934195.1 Candidatus Cloacimonadota bacterium
AAAATGAAAAAGATTGCAAAAATAAATGAGAATTTTAAAACACTGGAACATATGAAGTTATAGAATATTTTAATTTTACGCAAAAATTAAAGAGAATTCTCGTTTTTTTTTGCGTTTTTTCTCGGTTTTTTTTAGCGGGTAAAATATGAAGTTATAGAATATTTTAATTTTCAAAAAAAATCATCCAAATAAAAAATAAATTAAAACATTGACATAATTTGACCAACATTGAATCTTGGTCAGATAATATCTTAGAAGGAGTGAATAATGGAAAATGATTTAAGTAAAAAGAAAATAATTATTGATGCTGCCTATGAAGTTTTCAAAAAATATGGTTATGAAAAAACTTCCGTGAATGATATTGCTAAAGAAGCAAATATGGGAAAAGGATCAATTTATTATTATTTTGAATCAAAGGAAGATATTTTTATAACAACTCTTGATTACGAAATTCAAACAGGGATGACCAATCTTCAAGAATATTTAAAAACAATTGAAGATCCTATTAAAAGAATTGAAGAAGCTTTATTACAACCTTTGACAATGGTATCAAAAGCTCCACTTCTGATGCAAATTTGGAATAATAAAAGCCAATTTATGAATAAATTAGAAGAATTCAAAAATGAAAAACACTATAAGTTATCTAAAATTCTTAGTGAATGTATTATTTATGCTAAAGAAAGAAAAGTTCTCATAGAAGATTTTGATGTAGATGAATTTACCAAATTTATTGTGAAATGGTTTTATATGGGAGATGATGAAGTTTCTTTTAAACTTACAAAAGAGATTTTAGAAAACATCTTAAAAGATTTTAAAATAATGACAAAATATATTTTATATGGAATATTAAAAAGGAGCTAAAATGAGAAAAATGTATCTATCTATTCTTCTAATAATGCCATTGATTTTAAATGCTTTAACTCTTGAAGAAGCATTGAAATTGTCTATTGCAAATAATAAAGAATTGCAAATGGCTAAGGAAGATGTAGAAATAGCAAACAGGGATTACAGAGATATCAAAGGAAGTCTATTACCACAAATTAGTGGGCAAATTGGTATTTTTAACAGTCAGACAAATATGCCAAAAAAGGCTGATATTGAGATGCCATCAATAAATGGTTTACTTGATTCTACAGCTACTGTAAATGAGCATACGATTGCAACTATTACAGATGGATTTGTTCAAGCAAGTTTACCTGAAATGGAACAAAATACTACTCAATATGGAACAACTATTAAGATTGATCAAGTTCTTTATCTTGGTGGAAAATTATTAGCTGGAATTGAAGCTGCAAAGAAATTTGAAACACTGACTGAAAATCAATTTAAAGTAAAAAAAATAGATGTAATTTTTCAGACTAAGAAATTGTATTATTCAACGATTCTTGCAGAAAAAGTTTTATCAATAAATAAACAAGCTCTCCAAACTGCTGAACAGCATTTGACGATTGTATCTAAAATGAATGAAAATGGACTTGCCTCACAATATGATTTTCTAAGAGCACAATTGGAAGTCTCAAAACTTAAACCAGCTGTAATTGATGCAGAAAATAATTATTCTCTCGCAAAAGAAGCTCTTGCAAAACAAATTGGTCTTGCAGTTGAAGAAATAATTATTACAGATCAAATTGAATTCAAATTTCAGCAAGTTTTAAGTTTAGAACAATCAATTTCGAAAGCATTGGAAAACCGTCCGGAACTAATTTTGACAAAATTAACAAAGGAAATGTATGGACTTCAATACAAAGCTGAAAAAGGTAATTATTTACCAAATATCGTTTTTCAGGCTGAATTAAGTCATTTTGCGGAAGGCGATAAACAATTCTCATTAAAAAATGATGATTTTGGAACAAGCTATAAATATGGAATTGGGATAAATATTCCAATATTTACAGGATTCTCCAATAAAGCAAAAAAAGAAAAAGCTCATGCTCAATTAAAGAAATCAAAAATTCAAGATACAGATTTGAGAGAATTGATAGCACTTGATGTAAAAAATTCTTTCCAGCAATATCAATATATGCTTGAAAATCTTGATGTCCAATCGGAAAATACAATTTTAGCAAACAAGGGACTTCAGATTGCCGAAGTGAGATTTAAAAATAATATTGGTATTCAACTCGAAGTAATAGATGCCCAACTTCAAGTAAATATTGCAAATTTAAGTCTGTTAAATGCCAAATTTCAAGCATTAATTGCGTATGAAGAATATCAAAAATCAATTGGAAATTTGAACTTTTAGCAATGAATTAGAAAGCTAAAAACAAAAAATCAAAAATAGGAGATAAAATGAAAAAAAATATTTTACTGATAATCGCAACTTTGCTAATACTTGTTGCTTGTGGAAAGAAAGAAATTGTAGAATCAAAAAATATGGATCAAGTTTATAAAGAAAATGGAATTCCTGTAACTATCACAACAATAAAAGCCCAAAATTTTAAATTGGAGCTTCCTTTTACCGCTTCAGTCTCGGGGTTACGTCAATCTTTTGTTAGTGCAATGATGGGTGGACGAATTGAAAAAATTTATATCAATGTTGGTGATTATGTAAAAGCAGATCAACTTATTATGGAATTTCCGGAAGATGCACCAAGCGGACAATATGCTCAAGCAAAAATGGCATTTGAATTAGCAGAATCAACTTATAATAAAATGAAAAATATATATGAAATCGGAGGGATTTCTCAGCTTGAATTGGAACAGATTAAAACACAATATCAAGTAAGTCTGGCAAATTTTGATGCTGTTTCACAACTTCTAAAAGTAAGAGCTCCTATCAATGGATATGTTACAAGCATTGCTGTTCATGAAACTGATGGAGTGCATGCAGAAGCAATTTTAGCAACTATTGCTCAAACAAAAAAACTTAAATCTAAAATATGGGTAACTGAAGATGAAATCTCTTTAATGAAAACAGGGCAAAAAGCTATAGCAAATTGGAATGGAATTTCTCTTAATGGAAAAATAACACAAGTTGGAATGGCTATGGATCCTGGTAAAAATGCTTTTGGTGTTGACCTTATATTCGATAATACTGAGAATTTAATGAAATCAGGTGTTATTGCTGATATCAAAATTTCAGTGTATTCAAATCCAAATGCTTATATTGTTGAAAGAAAAAATGTTCAAAAAGATGAAAAAGGGAAGTATGTATTTGTTGTAAAAAAGAACATTGCAAAGAAAACATACATCAAAACAGGAAAGGGAAACGATAATATTGAAGTGTTAGAAGGTTTGAAAGATCAAGATCAGATTGTTAGTTCCAGCTTAAATCTTGTTTATGATGGTGCAAAAGTAAAAGAAGTTAGAAAATAAGAGATTATAGAGTATAAAATGAAATCTAAAATCTGAAAAATTTAAGGAGAAAAAATGTATATATCAAAGCTATCAATAAATCGTCCGGTAATGATGACAGTAGTATTACTTCTTTTCATTATTTTCGGAGCAATGGCATACTTTACATTGTCATTAAATCTTATGCCAAATGTTGATTTGCCGATTCTAACAATTCAAACAATTTATGCCGGAGCAGGTCCACTTGAAATTGAAACTCAAATTACTAAAAAAATCGAAGATGCAGTTTCAACTGTCAGTAAAATTGACTATATGGATTCCTACTCAATGGATAATGTCTCAATTATATCAATGGTCTTTGATTTAGATAAAAATGTTGATATTGCCATTGCTGAGGTGAAACAAAAAGTTGATGCGGTTCTAATAGATTTTCCATCGGATGCAGAAAAGCCTATTGTTGACAAAATGGAAATAGGATCTTCTCCAATTATGCAAATCAAATTATCCGGTAATTTATCTGGTTTGGAGTTATATGAAATAGCTGATAAGCAATTGAAGGACAAGTTTTCTCAAATTGCCGGAGTAGCCAAAGTTGATATTATCGGAGGTCAAGAGAGAGAAATTCATGTCGAATTTGATGATCGAGTAGTTTTCCAAAATATGATTTCTATTCCTCAAATGACACAAATTCTAAGTGCTGCCAATATGGATATGCCCGGTGGTCAGTTTAAAAAGCAAGATCAAGAGTATTCTGTTAGATTAGATGGTAAATTTGATCAAGTTTCACAGATAGAAAATTTAGATATTCCAACTGCTTTTGGAACAAAAAAACTTCGACAAATAGCTAAAGTTACAGATTCAGGAGAAGAAGTTAGGAAGCGTTCCATTTTTTTTAATAATCTTGAAAAATATCGTGAAGATAATATCGTACAATTATCTATAACTAAAACTTCTGCTGGAAATCCTGTGGAAATTGCAAATTATGTAAAAGAAGCAATGAAATCAATCACCAAAACTTTGCCGGATGGAGTAAAATTGATAATTGTAAATGACGATACGGATTATATTCAAGGTACGGTAAATGATACAATGAGTAATGTTTTGCTCGGAGTTTTATTCACAGCTTTAGTCTTGTTATTTTTCTTGCATGATATTCGTTCTACCATTATTGTAGCTGTGGCAATGCCTTTTTCAATTATTTCAACTTTTATGCTTATGAAATGGGCTGGTTATAGTTTGAATATTCTTTCACTAATGGGTATTTCTACTGCTGTAGGTGTTCTTGTATCAAACTCAGTGGTAGTTTTAGAAAATATTTTCCGTCATAAAGAAATGGGACATAATAGGCGAGTTGCATCTAATAAAGGAACTGGAGAAGTTGCTATTGCCGTGATTGCTTCAACTCTTACAAATATTGTTGTTTTTGTTCCTATTGCAATGATGGATACAATGATCGGGCAATTTATGAAAGAATTTGCAATGACAGTAGTTTTTGCGACTATTTTTTCTCTAATTGTTTCATTTACGCTTACTCCAATGTTGGCTTCGTTAATTTTACCAGAAAAAAAGAAAAAAAATCCAATCGGTGCTATTTTTGAGAAGATGTTTCAACATTGGGAAAGAATTTATAAAAAAACATTAGCTTTTGTTTTGAAAAATAAAGGTAGAGCTTTTTTAACAGCTCTGAGTTCTTTTGTTATTTTTGGTTTAACTGTCTATTTTATTGGTCCTCAACTTGGAATAGAATTGTTTCCATCATCTGATGAAGGAAAGGTTAAAATTGATATAGAATTGCCAATCGGATATAATCTTAATGAAACATCAAAAGTATATGATAAAATTGAGAAAATTATTTCCAAGCACAAAGAAGTTGAGAAGATTTTAGTGAAATTAGGAACACAAGGAGAAATAGATGAGGGAGTAAATCTTGCTTCTGTTGATGTTACTTTATTACCAATAAATAAAAGAGATAAGTCAAGTCAGGAGATTGTAGATATTTTTGTTAAAGAATTATCAATAATTCCTAATGCAAAGCTTAAAATTAGTTCCTCATCATCAATGGGTAGTGGTGGAGATCCTATTGAATTTTATCTGCAAGGACAAAATAGTGAGATTTTATCACAAATTACCAGCGAATTTCTTGATAATGCAAAAAAGATTAAAGGTCTTATCAATTTCGATGCCAGCTTGAAAACAGGAAAACCGGAGATTACACTGATTCCTAAAAGAAAGGAGCTTGATGCTGCAGGTATGACTGTATATGATTTGGCAATTACATTACGTTCATCAATATCTGGTTTAACAGCTTCAACTTATACTGATAATGGTGAAGAGTATGATATTGTAATCTCTCTAAAAGAAGATGCTGTTAATTCTCCTGAAAAAATAAAAAATATTCCGGTTGTGGGAAAATTTGGAGCTTACCGACTTTCTCAATTAGCTGATATTGTGTTTACAGAAGGAACTACTAAAATTGTGCATAGAAATAAAATTAAATCTGTATTATTTTCCGGTGGTATTGCACAGGGATTTGCACAAGGTAATATTGTAAATGAATTAACGAAAATTCAGGAAGAAATAGATTTACCGGAAGGATACAATTTTGTTTTTGGTGGTGAAACAGAGATGATGCAAGAAAATGTTGTTGAAATGGCAAAAGCTTTTGGGCTTGCAATTTTACTGACATATCTTCTTCTTGCTGCAATTTTGGAAAGCTTTTTAAAACCTTTCCTCGTGCTTATCACAATTCCACTGGCGTTAATTGGAGTTTTATTTGCATTATATATGACCGGAATTAATCTCGGCTTGATGTCAATGCTTGGAATTGTAATGCTTATTGGAGTTGTAGTTAATGCTGCCATTTTGCTTCTCGATTATACAGAACAATTACGTAGAGAAGGAAAAAATAATAAAGAAGCTCTTTTGGAAGCATGTCCTACAAAGTTCAAACCAATTCTTATGAGTTCAATTGCCATTGTTTTTGGAATGCTTCCGATGGCTCTTGGTATTGGTGAATCAGGTGCTGAAATGCGTGTTCCACTTGGTGTTGTAAGTATTGGAGGAATAATTGTTTCAATGATAATGACTCTTTATGTGATGCCGTCAATGTATTATCTTACAACAAAGAAACATCTGAAAGAAGAAGATAAAGTTTAAAACTATTTGAAAAGAGTGGATTTTTATAATCTACTCTTTTCAACTTATTTTTATTTTTTTCATTATTAATTTTCTATGAACACAAAATTCAGTTAGATTCAGAACACCTAACCTCATAGATTTAAAAATGACTCCAGCTTTTCGGGGAAGGAAAAATAAAAAAGACCGGGAAAACGTACTCGTTTTAAACGTACCGTTTTATTCCTTGTGAAAGCTCAAAAACTTAGTTTTTTCAGAGAGACTTCGGGATTTTTTGAACGTATGCAGACATGTGAATGAGATGGGTAATATTAAAATCTTCTTAGAAAACTTAGAAATAGCTTGGATCATTGTTGGACAGATAAAGCTGATAAACTGTAGCACAACTTGCCAAGTTGTTAAATACAATAAACAATCTGGCAGATTGTTCTACGGAAAATAAGCTTGTTGATTTATAGAATTAG
>JAOZMQ010000161.1 GCA_029934195.1 Candidatus Cloacimonadota bacterium
AGAATTATGTAACTTCCGGTGCAACTTTTGTCAACCTTTATGATGTTGTTTCTACTCGTGACGGTGCACAAAAAGAGGGGAACCAAGTTCGGACAGAAACTTTGATTGCTACTTTAAATTTAGATGAATTGACATTCGGTTCTACACAGAATCTGTATTTTAATTATGCTTTCCCAAGTTCGGGAGTTCACCAGATAAAAGTAGAGGTTGACCCTTATAATTCTATTACTGAGTCAAATGAAAGTAATCAGGTTCGATATAAAACACTAAATGTAGAACTGCCAACATCTGAACTGACAATTTCTTCAATTTCAGTTTCAAACCATAATCCTAATATCGGAGATTTAATCAATTTCTCAGCTACAATTTCCAATATCGGAAGTAATGATGCTACAAATTTTGATGTAACTTTCTATGCTGACGGAAACCAGCTTGGTAGTCCAATTTCAATTCCTTCGCTTGTTATTAATGATAATCAAATCATAAATTCCGGTGTTTGGACGGTTGATGAATTTCCTCATACCATAACTGCAATCGTTGATGAAGCCGATAATGTACCGGAATTAAATGAATTCAACAATGAGACAGAAAAAGCTATCGGAGTAGATTTTCTAACAAATACAAATTCTTATTATTATGCAAACAGTACTTACAATCGCTTACAGATTCCAATGGGTGTTCAAGTAGAATTGAAATCAAG
This sequence comes from Candidatus Cloacimonadota bacterium, assembly GCA_029934195.1. Taxonomy (GTDB): domain Bacteria; phylum Cloacimonadota; class Cloacimonadia; order Cloacimonadales; family JAOZMQ01; genus JAOZMQ01. The sequence continues at coordinate 701 of JAOZMQ010000161.1, forward strand.
AATCTATAATAATGGAGTTTTTGGAGCTTCTAATGTTCCTGTTTCATATTGGATTGATGACCAACTTTTGGATTTGGATATTGTTTCACAAATTAATGGCGGAACATTTATGCAATCAAGTATTTTCACAGAATTTGATACTGCAGGGAATTTTACAGTCAGAATTTTTGCAGATAAACAAGCAGATGGAAACGGAATTTTCAATGAGATAAATGAAGATAATAATTATACAGATTTATACATTCACGTTTATGAAGAAAGTATAGATTTAGAAATTTTATCACAACATATTTCACCGGAAGAATTAAATCCGGATCCGGATGAAGAGATTGCAATTTATGCTTCAATCTTTAATCACAGTGAAATTGCTACCGAAGGTTTTTGGGCAAGATTCCTTGTTGATGGAGTTGTATTAGATGATCAAATTTATATTGAATCTATTCCTGCAAATGAAGATACAACCGTTGTTTGTGGTTCACTTTATTCTTCTCTCGAAATAGGTCCGCATATTATTCGGGTAGACGTGGATTATACTTCACTTATCGCGGAATATAATGAGGATAATAATGCTGCAACACGAGCAATAATTGTTGGTGATGCTCCTGATTTCAAATTTACACAAGCCGGAATTATCTTGTCAAATGATGTTCCACTTGAAGGAGATTTAATTACAATTTCCGGTTACGTCAAAAATACCGGTGGAATAGAAGCTTCCGGCAGAGTAAATTGGCAGTGTATTGTGAATTCTGATTCTACATTTATCAATGCTTCAGATTTTACAATAGCTCCGCAAGATTCTGCTTTTGTTTCAATTCAATGGAATACAACTGTTCCTTTTGGAACTATTTTGGGAGAAATTGTAAACGCAAATCCGGCTGAATTCAATACTTTCAATAATTCAGAAATAAAAGCTTTTGGGAATACAATTCAACAGATTGCAATTATTGATGATGTTATAGTTGATGAAGATGAATCCGGTTATATTGTAGCAGATTTAGATGGAATCTATGAAAATGTGGATGCTACTTTATTGAGTTATTATTTTGCAGTTTCAAATCAAAATATTCTTCCTTCTTTAGATGGTGGGAATAATTTGATTGTCAATTTTGTTACAAATTGGAGTGGCAATGATGAATCGATAACTATTACTGCTGAAAACGTTTATGGAGACACTTTATCTACAATAGTTGCCATTACTGTAAATCCAATAAATGATCCACCATCAATTGTATTGCCATCATCATTTACATTTGATGAAGATTCATTAGAAGTAATTGATTTTGCCGAATACATTTTTGATGCTGAAGAAGTTTTGGAAGATTTGACTCTTACATACACAGAAAGTGTAGATGTCATTGTACAAATTGATGGTCATTCGGTTACTTTTTCCGCACCTCAAGATTGGTATGGAATAGAAACTATTGAATTTAATGTTAATGACAATCAAGGTAGAGCGGTTTCATCCGATGATGTTATAATTGTTTTTAATCCTGTAAATGATGCTCCAATAATGAGTTTACCGACTGAATTTTCTTTTGATGAAGATTTACAAGAAACTTATGATTTGACTGAATTTATTTCTGATGTCGATAATACAATTGAAGAGCTAACTATCAGCTCAGAAGGAAGCAGTCATATTGATGTTGAAATTGATGGAATGGAAATTACATTATCCTCAAAAGAAGAACATTGGAATGGAAATGAAATAGTTGAAATTACCGTTTCTGATAATGAAACTCGAAACACTTCTCGCAAAAATACCAATAATCGTAATCGAGCGGAAATTTTTGGACAAGTGAATATCATTTGTAATCCGGTTGATGATCCGACAGAATTATTCTTACCGGAATCATTAGTTTTTGGTCCCGGTGAGTCAAGAGTTCTTGATCTTGCAGATTATATGAATGAGTGGGATGGAGATAACCTCACTATTTTATATTATGGAAATATTGAAATTGCAATTGAAAATAGCGATTTGATTTATACTTTCAGTGCTTCCGAAGATTTCATTGGAGATGAAAATATTCTATTTGTTGTTTACGATGGAACTTCCTTTGCTACCGATCAAATAAATATTGCTTCGTCTATTATTCCGCAAGATATTCAAATCTCAATGACCGGGAATAATGTTGAATTAAACTGGAAGGAAATTCTTGCAGTTGATTCATATAAAGTATATAGTGCAAATTATTCAGGAGATGATTTTGTTGAGGTCTTGACAGGTAATTTCTCAACCGATAATGGCAGAATTTATTGGAATGGCTCCAACGATTCTGACTTGCAATTGTACCGAATTACGGGAATAATTGATGATCCTGTTCGTGGTAATACAAACAAAAAAGTTTTGATTCTTGATGAAAAATTGAAGGTAGAAATAAGAAAATCTTATCTACAAAAATTTGGAGAAAGAATTCAAAAATAATTTAGAATAAAATATTTGAGGGATAATTATTTTTAAATAATTATCCCTCATAATTTATGAATGACCCAAAGCATTTCTTACTTTTCAAAAAGAAAGATTCTATTTCGCAAAAGGCTCAAAAGAAAGAATGCAACTACTTTACATATAAGGGGATCTTTCAATAATTCTTGTAGTTTTATCAAAATAGAATTTTGAAGGTGGTTCTAAAGTATCAATTGTTTTGCGAAGGTGATTAATTTTAAGAATCAGAGGTGGGAATATTTTTTTGGATATCTGGATATTGGATTCTTCAATAATTCTTTTTTCCTTTTCTAACTCTTTATCAAGAATTTTTTGCATCATTGCAAGTTTATTTGTTAACTTATTCTTTTCTTGAATTGCCTCAATAATCTCATCTTTAATACTTCTAGCAATATTTTTTATCTCATTATAAATATTTGGAGAAGTAATATCATAATCAAATTGTTCTTTAAGCTCTTGAATAGCGTGCATAATTTTATCAATCGTTTTATGTAAATTATTGATTTTGTTAAACAAAGCATTATCATAACCAAATCTTATAGTATTTGTTAAGGAGGCATCACTTCCAACTGCCGGAGTAGTTAAAACACCTTTAAGTTTTATGTCCGAATCAATGATTGCACCTCTTTCATTCAAATCAATTCCTTCACCAAAAATAAACATATTTCCAAGACATTCAATATGACCTTCGCGAATAAATCGTTGAATATACATTGAACCTTTACAATAAATATTACAAGATTCAACAAATTTTGCTTTAAAATCACCGTTGCATTTTATCTTGGTGGATTGACCGTTAATACCGCTGCGAATAGTGATATCGCCTTTTGCTGTAAGCTGTACATTATCTTCTATATGTCCTTTTATAATGATGTTTTTTTCTGATTCTACAGTAAATCCTGCTGATACTTTGCCGGTAATTTCAACATTTGCTTTTGTTCTAATATTTCCAGTTGATAGACCGACATCTCCAGGAATAATTACTTTTGGTGATACAGATATAACATTTTTTTTGAATTCTAAGATTCCATCAACTGCAGAAAATATTTTCATTATATTTTCATCCATTACTTTTTTCGTTCCTGCACCCATTTGAAGAATTTTATCCTTTGGTAATGGAGCTTGAACAAGAACTCCAAGTAAATTCATCCCATCTTTTCCTCGAACAGGAATCTTTTTAATCGCAAGAAGTTTATCTTCATCTACATTAATATAGGTGTTTTTTTCTTTGTAATCAATCTTATCATGGGAATCGATTGTACCGATAGATTTTTCTATTTCAAATTTTATTTCAATAGTTGCATCTTCTGATTTCCCGGGTAATTGTCCCTCAGCAATAAGAAGATTTTCATTTGGAGTTAAAGCATTGAAAGCATCTTTATTGAAATTAGCAAAATCAATTTTTGACTTTTTGAAGAACTCATAAGTTTCAGCTTCAATAGGATAATCCTTCGGATTATTTTTATGGAAATTAAGATAAAACAATTTCATTTTATCTTTTGTAAGACGGAAAGGAGGAATAATCGAGATTACATTATCTTTAATTTTCAGATATCCACAAGCTCCGGCAAAAAATGATTGTTTGGTTTCGTTAAAATATATATTTTCTCCGGCAATGTAATCAATAGAATGTCCGCGAGAAGCTTTGATAGTTTCACCATATATTGATGTTCCATTAATACTTTCAGGTGCTATTTTTTTGTGAATAATCTGGTCTTCCTGATGTACAAAACACAATTTGAAAGGAGGCTCAACTTCATTATTATGCTCCTGTTCTAAAAAAAAGTTATTTAAAGTAGAATGAACAACATCTGTAAAAATATTTTCTGTAGGAAATAAGAATTCTAATTGTTCTGCTCCTTTCCATACAGGTGGTTTTGGTGATGCTATCAAAATATTTTCCAAAACTTCTTGTTTCATTAAAGCATAATTTAGATAGAAATTTATAACCTCTTCATCAAATAAATTTACTTTTTCTTTGGCAAGTTCTTGAATTATATTTGCCGTAGTTAAAGTTTCACCTTCTTCCGTATAAGGAAATAATTTCTCAATGTATGCCATTGGAGGAACGCCGGAAACAGTAATTATTGTTTTCCCTGATAAAATTTCTTGAGTCATAATCTTTACTCCATTTTGTTTAACTAAGTTATTTAAAAAAATATTTATTACAGCACTGATTGTCAAAAGGGTATAAAAGATCCTTGTTCATTCTTTTCTAAAGTTTCTTGTTCGTGCCTTTTGTGGTTAAGATTCTTGCTATATTAGGCTCGTTAAATAAATTAAAATTTCTGAACAATTCTGACTTTTCCAGCTGTTCTTCTAAAATTCTCTATATTATTGTCATTATTTGAGTATGTCTTCAAACTGAAATCACAACTTATGTAAGTATTGGTTAAGATATTGTAACCTGTTCCAATTGCATAATGTTGAACAAATTGCTGATCTATATCTCCATCAAAAGTACTAAGTTTTAATGAAATAAAAGGTTTCATTTTTTTTTCAAATAAAACAAAATCTGCTTTTAAACCAAAACTTGTAAAATCTGACATTTGGTCTTTAACCATTTTGTAATCATTTTTTGAAAAGGAATAATTTCCGGAAATTACTAATGGTAAAGATTGAAATTCTGATTTAGAATTTAAGGATAATGTATTTCTCTTCAACTTATTTGAAGAAGTATTATCTGAATAATCAAACAAATTATATCGAAGAGTAAAAGTTGTAGGAGAAAATGGAATATTCATAACTTTATAAGAAATTCCTGTAGAAAAAGTTCCTGTTGTTTGATCAATTGGATTTTTTGAAGCATCATTTGAAGATGCCGTTTTACTAAAATTGAAATTCCATACCGGTAAATAATCTGGTCTAATAACAAAATTGATATTATAATTAGCCGTTCCGGTTGTAGATTCTTTTTGACTGGAAATATTGTCATAAGAATAGTTTATTCCCAATCCTAAAATTATTCTATTTTTCCAAAGATACATATTATCATTGATAGAAATTTTTCTTTCATCTTGTTTTAAAGATGATGTTGCAAGTGCATTATAACTTGTTCCGATTTCAGAATATGAGATATTGAAAAAGTTTTGTTTAAACATAGTTCTCATAAAAATCCTAAAAGCTAAATTACCTCGTCCAAGTTTAAAAGGTTGAATATTTTCGTTAATAATCAAAATTGATTCAAATTTTTTGGGGTCGAATGGTAGATTTGAACCATAATCATCTTCAAATTCTTCTTTTGTTATAATACCGTCATTGATATTATTATTCAGAAGACTGGTACTTATTTCTGTGCCAAGCATTAAACGATTTTGAAAAGCTTTGAAGGAAAAATCAGATTCCAGAACTATATTATCTTTAGCTGCCATTCGGTCGCCATTGTTTTCATCTTTATAAAAGCTTCTATTAATAGAGCTTAAATCATCTTTGTTTTTGTTAATACTGAACCCAAATTGAAAGTTTTTTTCATTTCCTATCTCAGTTCTAATACCAAAACTATTTCTTCTAAATGAATTCTCACTTTCACCAATTCCTTTTTCAATTGCTCTTTTTGATCTTCCATAAACAGTTTTTAAGCGAAAATATTTTGTAGAATAAGTAGAATAGAAACCTCTGATATTAGTATTATTAATGGAAAAACTATCAAATCGAGGAGAAACATCTCCAACCGAAAAAGTAAAATGTGGTATCTTTAAAGAAAAATTATAACGGTTAACTGGCTGTTT
>JAOZMQ010000162.1 GCA_029934195.1 Candidatus Cloacimonadota bacterium
ATTTAGTACTTGAACGAAAACTAACTTTTTCTGAAATTTCTTTTTTTGTCGCTACTCTGTAGCTTAGTTTTCTTTTTATCTTTACCCAACGCTAACGCATTGGGCTACATAAATATCGCTTCTATGAAGCTGAAAAATAAATAATTTCCCAATTAATCTTTCTTCATGAACTTCTGTTCTTCATGGTTAAAAAGTCCTTTTTCGTTCAGGCACTATTTAGTCGTTGTTAAGAAATAAGCTTTAAAAATCAGTTGAGGATTATGATTTTATTCAAGGAATTAAAATTGAGAATATCATTGATATTTAATATTCTAATAACGCAGAAGAAATTCATAATCCAACGCTGATTTGTAAATGTAATTTTTTTACAGCGACTAATTTGAATTCCTCTTTTATCCTACCAATTTTCTCCATTATTTCATCTCGCTCTACTTTCTTTACAGCTATCGGTCAATTAAATTAATTATTTGTTTCAATGATTTTGTATCACTTATCTTTCCATTGAAAACTTTATGAGCAATAGTAAATCCGTCCCCATCGAGAATTAAAGCTATGACTATTTGCTCCGAGGTGTTAGTGAGATTTATGTTTTTTTATCTTCTATGAACTTGGACGAAAATGATTGCTATCACATTAATGGACAGTTGATTGAGTATATTGGTAGTATTCGAGATGAAATGATTTTTGCAGAGATAGAGGTTGGAGTTTAATAAAAGAAATCTTATAATTTTTGATTTTACTTGACTCTATATATTGATAGATTTTTTTCCGAATACCTTGAGTTTTATAATCTAAGGATTTCTATGATTATAAAACCGATGGGTTTGGTTGGAAACAAGCAAGCCTCCCGTGTTTGGAAAAAGGAAATGTCTATAAAATTAAGATAAAAAATAAAAAAAAGACACCAGAGGAGGTTCAAGTCAAAATGAATGCTCATATTCAAAAAATGCGTGATGCACACGAACTAATTGTTGAAGTACCTTATGAAATTTCCCCATTGGAAAAAGGTTATAGTAATAAAATATTGAGAATTGATCTTGATAAAAATGAGATCAAAATTCTTCCGGTAACTCAACAGATGAAAGATTTATGGGTTGGCGGTAAAGGTTTTGATTTATGGATTACTTTCAATGAAATCACAAAAGACACAAAATGGGATAGCCCTGAAAACCCTATCTGTTTTTCTCCCGGTCCATTAAGTGGAACTACTTCTTTTCCCGGATCTGGCAAAACAATCGTTACTGCAATTTCTCCGGCTACCAATTCAATTATGGATTCAAATGTTGGAGGATATTTTGGTCCTTTCTTAAAATTTTCTGGCTTTGACTCACTTGAAATTATTGGTAAAGCTAAAGATGAGACAATTATTTTAATTGATGCAGTTCATAAAAAAATCAGTATCGAAAAAGCTCCCCTTGAACCAATTGATTCGCATGTTCTTGCCGAAGAATTAACTGAAATGTATGCTGATGATGTTGAAGATAGACGAAATATTGCTGTTGTATCATCCGGAAGAGGTGCAACTCATACCCGAATGGGACTCCTAAATTTTTCTTTTTATGATTGGAGACGAAAACTTCCTCGCCTGAAACAAGCAGGTCGTGGAGGCATCGGTACAGTGTTCAGAAATAAAAACCTTAAAGCGATTCTGATAAAAAACACAAACAAAATTCCCGATTGGTCAGTTCAAGAAAATAAAGTTCAAAAGTTGGTTATCCCTAAATCTTTTGAAAAAATTGACTCAGAAAAATCTATTGAAGAAATTCAAAATATTATCACGAAATGGAAAACTAATCCTGAGTTTGTAATTGAAATGATGCAGGACATACAAGAAAAGTTCCGATTTATTCCTAAAGTGGCAATTGAAGAAATCAATAAAATGACCGGAACTCCAAAAGCTTATTTGTATCATATTTCAACTTTTTATAAGAGCTTTAGTTTGGAGAAAAAAGGGAAAACAACAATTCAAGTTTGTATGGGAACTGCTTGTCATGTTAAAGGTTCTGCCAAATTACTTGATTCATTTGAAAGAATTTTGAAGATCAAAAAAGGTGGAACAACTGAAGATAATAAGTATTCTCTCGAAGCAGTTGCTTGTCTTGGTGCGTGCAGTATTGCTCCTGTTGTAAAAATTGGAGATGAAATTTACGGGGACGTTAAAATTACTAATTTAGAAAAAATGATTGCTGAATATGAAAAAAAAATGGGAGGAGATAATGAATAAATTGAAATTACAAGATATAGAAAAAATCTCTCTCGAAACGAATCAAGAATTTGCAAAATACAAAAAAATGTTGATGGTTTGTACTGGAACAGCTTGTGTTTCCTCTCATGGTTTTGATATTTTGAATAAATTTACTGAAGTAATAAAAGAAAAAGGTTTGGATAAAGAATATCTTGCTATTGGAACCGGATGTAATGGCTTTTGTGCAGTTGGACCAATTTGCGTTGTTCAACCTGAAGGTATCTTTTATCAGAAATTAAAAATTGAAAATATCGAAGAAATTGTAGAAAAGCATCTAATCGGAAACGAACCGGTAGAAAAATTTATGCACAAAGACCCTGTTTCTGGAGCTATCAATCCCAAAATGAAAGATATTTCTTTCTTCACAAAACAAGAACTCATTGCTCTTAGGAACAAAGGTTTGATCAGTCCAGAAAACATAAAGCATTATATTGCAAGAAATGGATATAAAGGATTGAAGATAATTCTTGATGCAAATAATCCTGATCAGGTTATTAAAGATGTAATTGCTTCTGGAATTAGAGGTCGTGGTGGTGGTGGATTTCCTACCGGAATTAAATGGGAATCTGCAAAAAACTATGCTGTAGCAAATAGCGAAGAAATTTATATTGTTTGTAATGCTGATGAAGGTGATCCTGGTGCTTATATGGACAGAAGCATAATAGAAACTGATCCTCATTCAGTAATAGAAGGAATGATTATCGGAGCTTTTGCAACCGGTTCAAAGGAAGGATATATTTATATTCGTAAAGAATATCCACTTGCTTTGGAGAGATTGAAAATTGCTCTTTCTCAAGCAAGAGAGTACGGTTTTCTTGGTGAAAAGATATTGAGTACTGATTTTAGTTTTGATATTCATATTCATCGCGGAGCTGGAGCTTTTGTCTGTGGAGAATCCAGTGCGTTAATGGTTTCAATGTCTGGTCATGCAGGAGAACCACGAGCAAAATATGTTCGTAGTGCTGAAAAAGGATTTAGAGATAAACCAACTATTTTAAATAATGTTGAAACCTGGGCAAATATTCCGGTAATAATTGAAAAAGGTTTTGAATGGTTTGCTTCTATTGGAAGTGGTGATGTTTCAAAAAATCCGTGGAATGGTTCTTCTGGAACAAAAGTATTCTCTCTTGTAGGAGATATTAGAAATACTGGTTTGGTAGAAGTTCCAATGGGAATTACTTTACGAGAAATAATCGAAGACATTGGTGGTGGAGTTCCAAGCGGTCACAAGTTCAAAGCTGTTCAAAGTGGCGGACCTTCCGGTGGATGTATTCCTGCTGACCTTCTTGATATGCCGGTAGATTTTGATTCTTTAAGCAAAGCTGGAGCAATGATGGGTTCCGGTGGAATGATTGTGATGGACGAAAAAACTTGTATGGTCGATGTTGCTCGCTATTTCATTGATTTTTTGATGGATGAATCTTGTGGAAAATGTACAGCAGGACGAGAAGGATTATTTGCATTACATAATATACTAACTCGAATTTGTGAAGGAAATGGCAAGGAAGGAGATATTCAAGCTCTTGAAGATCTTTCCGAAACAATTATTGATGCCAGTTTATGTCAACTCGGTGCTTCTGCTCCTAATCCGGTTTTAAGTACAATTAAATATTTTAGAGATGAATATGAAGAACATATCAGAGATAAAAAATGTAGAGCTGGTGTTTGTAAACCACTAATCAAATATGAAATAAACAAGAATTGTATCGGTTGTACAGCTTGTGCTAAAGTATGTCCGGTAAATGCAATTGAAGGTGAAGTAAAAAAAGCTCATATAATTCATGCAGATATTTGTATTAAATGCGGTGCTTGCGTTGAAGCTTGTAAGTTTGATGCTGTGGAGGTGAAATAATGGCTCAGGGAAAAATTAAGATCTCAATAAATGGAAAAGAAATTGAAGTTGTAAAAGATACTTATCTTTTGAAGGCTATCCAAAATGCAGGTTTCTCAGTTCCTACTTTATGTCATCATAAAGATTTAACACCAAATGGCACTTGCCGACTTTGTATGGTTGAAGTGGAAACAAACGGAAGAAAGAAATTAGTAACTTCCTGTAATTTTCCGGTTCGAAATAGTATTTCAGTTAATACTGAAGCAGATAAAGTTAAAAAACACAGAAAAACAATTGCTGAAATGTATCTTGGTCGCTGGCCTAATGTTCCAGTAATTCAAGAGATTGCAAAAATTTGTGGTACAGATGATAAAGATAAATTTAAAAGTGATTTAACAGATGAAAATCCTAAAGCTTGTGTCCTTTGCGGTCATTGTGTTACTGCCTGTAAAGAATTTATGCAAGAAAGAATTTTGGATTTTGCAGGAAGAGGAATCAAAAGACATCTAAATATGCCATTCGGTGAAGTCGATCCTCATTGTATTGGATGTACTTCTTGTGCTTATGTTTGTCCAACCGGTGCTATCGATATTAAAGATGAGGTAAATCATCCTGTTGATGGATATATGATTCGTGATCATGGAATGAAAGTAAATGCTGAAATGGCTACTCTCGATAAAGATCAATGTCGAATGAGAGAAGTTGGAACTGCAAATATTGTAGAAGTTATGGATCAATACGATATTTTACCGGTTCATAATTACAAATTTGGTAATCATCCAGATACACATAAAGTTGATTCTAAAGTTTTAAAAGCAAAATATTTCACACAAGGCTCTGCTGATGCCTGTTGGAAAGGTTGTTCTATGGCTTGTGCAAAAGCGGTTGATGGATTTAAGCTGAAAACTGGACCATACAAAGGCGATCACGTTTGCGTTGATGGTCCTGAATATGAAACTGCTGCAGGTGCAACTAATATGGGAATGTTTGATCCAGACTTCCATGTTGAATATAATTTCTATTGCGATACTTACGGAATAGATACAATTTCTTTCGCAACTACCACAGCTTTTGTAATGGAATGTTATGAAAACAAAATAATCAACGATGAGATTACCGGTGGATTAGAATTAAATTTTGGTAGTGGAAATAATACTCTCGAATTACTTCATCAAATGGCTATCGGTAAAGGTTTTGGCGTAGAAGTTGGACAAGGTATTTTATGGCTTCAAAACAAGTGGAGCAAAATGTTCCCTGAACATGAAGCATTTATGCGTGATATTGGAATGCAGGCAAAAGGTTTAGAATATTCTGAATATATGTGTAAAGAATCTCTTGCTCAGCAAGCTGGTTATACATTGGCAAATAAAGGTCCTCAGCATGATGAAGCTTGGTTAATATTCATGGATATGGTGAACAATCAAATTCCAACTTTTGAAGATAAAGCTGAAGCTCTTTATTATTTTCCTTTATTCCGAACTTGGTTTGGACTTCTTGGACTTTGTAAAATTGTATGGAATGATATTGCTCCAGCAAATAATGCTGTTAATAATCCACCACAACAAGCTGCAAAAATCCCGGAACATGTAGAAAATTATTGGAAGTATTTTGAAGGAATGACCGGCATTGAACTTGATGAACAAAAAATGCTTGATCAATCTGCACGTGTACATAATCTTCAAAGAATTATGAATTATTTATTGGGTTATGGAACACGAGAATACGATATGCCACCTTATAGAGCTGTAGGACCTGTTACTGAAGAGGAATATCTTTCAAGAGCTGATGTATATTATGACAAACAAATGAAAGAAATTATTGGTATTGATCCGGAAGGAAAATCTATTCAAGAAAAGATGGTTATTACGAGAAAATATAGAGAAGCTCAATATAATAAGGTTATTGATGCTGCTTATAATAAACGCGGTTGGACTTTAAACGCTATTCCAAAACTTTCTCGTTTAAAGGAACTTGGAATTGACCTTCCAAAAATTGTAGATGTTATAAGGAACGAACCCGGTGTAATGGATTTATAAGTTAAATTCGAGAAAGAATTTATTGTAAATTTTTGCATTCTTTCTAAAATTATGAAATACTAATTTAAAAGCCTGTTTTTATAACAGGCTTTTTTTTATATTGGAAATTTTTGTTGGAAAGTATAAATTAAGTTGCTTGGCTATTGTCCGTAAAAATATGCTTTTAGATGTTCATTCTCTGTTTCTGCAAGTTCAAGAATCATTTTCACCATATCACCAATTGAAACTATACCAATTAGTTTTTCTCCTTCAAATATTGGCATATGTCGTATTTTATTTTTTGTCATTGATTCCATAATTTCTTGGATACTATTTTTCTTATTAGCATTAATAAATTTTTCTGCTGGTGTCATAAATTCATAAATTTTAGCACCTTTTATAATTCCTTGTTTGTCATAGGTCTTTTTCAAAATATCTCTTTCTGTGAGGATACCGGCTACTGTTTCATTGTCCATAACAATTAATGCACCAATATGTTTTTTATTTAATTTCTCAAGTGCACTACATATTGTATCTTCTTTGTTAACTGTAAAAATTTCCGTTCCTTTTTTTTTGAGTACATCACCAATGTTCATAATTTTCTCCTTTTGAATTATAAAATTTTTAGAATAAAACAAATAATCATTTAAAAGTTTTTTAAGTCAACTTTTTTAATAAATTCTTTTAATATGTATGATTTATTCAATAATAGTGTATGAACGAAAAAAACTTTTTAATCATGAAGGAAATGAATGTGAAACGAG
>JAOZMQ010000163.1 GCA_029934195.1 Candidatus Cloacimonadota bacterium
CTCTTCATGGTTAAAAAATTCCTTTTCATTCAGATACTATATATGCTACACAGAAATTCAGAACTCCTGATCACATAGATTTTAGCATTACCCAGTTTAAAAAAGAAAACTATGAGGTCTGGATTTCTAAAATTGGTGGTTTACAAAGAGTTCCTAATAATTATATTGTTACCTCTATAATCCCTCTCCCACCACTTGAAGCCCAAAAACAAATAGTCGCTCACATCGAAAAAGAGCAAGAAATTGTAAATGCCAATAAAGAGTTAATCACAATTTTTGAGCAAAAAACAAAAGACAAAATCAGGGAAGTTTGGGAAGAATAATGTAAATTTCCAAACTTATAAAAAACTTGTTGCCAATTCTTCAGTGAAATATTAACTACAACATCAATATAATATGGAGTTAATTTATGCATAAAAAGGAATCACTTTTTCCTAATAAACAGTCTTTTTTGAAAAATAAAGAAGTTATTGAGATGGTCGCCAGTCTTTACATTATTCTTTTAAGATCTGGTCTCAAAATTAATGCTAATGAAGTTGATATCCTATATACTCTTTTAGAAAATCTCTTTAAATTTGAATCAATTTCTTGGGAATCTTATATTAGAGAAATCAATCAGGATAATCTTAGTCTCAACAAAATTCTTTCTTATCTCAATAAACATTTAATAACTCTCGATAAACTTCGTGTTCTTTTGAGTCTTATTGTTTTAGCAAATTCCGATAGTGCTTTTTCAGCCTCTGAAGTTACAAAAATTTTAGAGCTTGCAAAAAAGATGAATGTTGAGACAGAAGGATTTATGGCAATAATTGATGCAATCGAACATAATCGAACTAATCCAGCTTCAATAAAAGGTTTTAAATATTTTAATCATACTCATCGCTCGATTTTTAGAGATTACATAATTATTGGTAGAAGTCTTGATTCTGATGTTAGATTTAAGAATCCTTTAGTTTCAGATCATGAATTGCTTGTTTTATTAATTGATGAATTTGTTTTTGTTGGTACAAATAAAAATTGTGTTACTCAAATAAATGGTGTTGGTTTATTGAATAATCGCTTGTATATCATGCCCAAAAATAGTCAGCTTAAAATTAAAGAAACTTCTTTTTCTACAGAACATCTTCAAAGTTTATGTCACACTCAAGATTCTTATGATGTCATTGATTTTAAAAAAACAAACTATGATTTTCAATTAATAAACAATAGAAATAGGTATAAGCTCACAGTTACATCTGGAGAAATCTACCAGAATAAAAAACTTGTTCCGCATAATAAGGAGATGTCTGTATATTATGATGATTTGCTTCAGATAAAAGATTATACCCCATTTAACCTTGTAGATGTCATTCAGAGAAGGGCAGAAATTGGAGTGAGTAAAGAAGATTTAAAACCTAACATTTTATTTATAAATTATGATAATGACTATTTCAATATGACACGCGGAGAGACATCAAAAACAATTGCAAATATTAAAAATGAAAATGACAATTATATTCTTTATCCACCTAAGCGGGGATGGATATTTTTCATCAATAATAAAAAAATTGAAACACCAACCCAAATTTATATTAATACTGACACTATAACAATCAATAAACGAAATTTTCGCATTAACAATTTTCTTGATTTAGTAGAAATTCCTTTTGAAGTTGAACAAATTCAATTTATGGATATTCGACATATTTTCAAAGACAATAACGTTGGTATTGATGGAGTTTCTTTTGAAGTAGGAAAAGGAGAACTATGTGCAATTCTTGGTCAAAGTGGTTGTGGTAAATCAACATTATTAAAATGTATTGGAGCACAGATCATTCCTACTTATGGTGGTATGATTATTGATGGAAAAAATGTTTATAATAATATTTCATATTTTACGCAATATATCGGCTTTGTTCCTCAAGAAGATCTACTTTTTTCCAATTTGACTGTTTACGAAAACCTTCTTTATCGTGGACAATTGCAAATGCCAAAAATTTCTCGCGAGCATTTAAACCAAAAAATTAACAATATTCTAACTCAAACAAATTTGATAATGAGAAAATCTTCACTTGTCGGTGATGAAAAAAGAAATTTTCTTAGTGGTGGAGAACGAAAGCGTCTAAATATTGCTTTAGAACTTTTATTTGAGCCAACAATAATTATTTGTGATGAACCAACTTCCGGTTTGTCTTCCTCTGATTCTGAACAAATTATTGACATGCTAAAAGAACTTACATCAAGAGGTAAAATAGTCGTAATCACTATTCATCAACCGAACTCGGGAATTTTTGAAAAATTTGATAAAGTTCTCTTAATGGATAACGGTGGAAAACAAATTTTCTTTGGAAAAACAGAAAAGGCATTCTCATATTTTGATCAAGAACTCAATCACATCACGATCAAAAAAAAAGAGATTCTAAAAAAATATAATCTTAAAATGCCCGAATATATGTATGATATTATTGAATATCCAGAATACAAAGAAAATGGAGATGTGTCTTATATTCAGGTAAACCAAAATATCAATATAAAAAGAAAATTTCCTGCTGATTATTGGCGAGATAAATTTAAACGGAAAATGCTTTTTGATCTCATGCAAATTAATCCACGAAAAGAAAAAAATACTGGAGTGTCAAACCTTAATGCTCGAAAGAAGCTCGATATCCAAGCTCATTTTGTACAATTAAAATCCTACTTTATGAGAAATTTATTTACTAAAATGCGTAATAAATCTAATATGTTTATTACTTTTGGGGAAGCTCCTCTTCTCGCTTTTTTAATTTCCTTTATTCTGCGATTAGCTCCTAACTCCGGTTCTTATTCATACTATAAAAACGTAAATATTAGTATTTATCTTTTTATGTCGGTTATTGTTTTCATTTTCTTGGGCTTATCAAGCGGGATTGAAGAAATTCTATCAGAGCGGAAAAATATTCTTCGTGAAAAGATGCTGAACTTCAAAATGAGATATTATCTGATTACAAAAACTTTCACCTTATCTTTATTTGCATTTATTCAAGTTCTTCTTTATCACTTCGTTTGTAGTTTTATTTTGCAGATTAAAGGAGTCTTTCTACCATCTTTAATTTATTTTTTTACAGCATCTTTTGTAGGTTTTTCGTCTGGATTATTAGCATCATGTTTTATCCATAATTCCAAAGCTGTAATCAATATTCTACCAATAATTTTGATCCCTCAAATCATTTTTGGAGGAGCTATTGTTCAATTTGAGAAAATGAATAAAGAGTTAACTATCAGTCAAACTAACCCAATTCCAGAAATTGTTCAGGTGATTCCATCAAGATGGTTGTTTGAAGGAATTTTTGTTGCTTACGCTAAAAAGAACAATTATGAGAAAGGATTAGCAATCTGTGAGAGAAAAAGATTGACATTGGGAGAGAATTACAGAAAAGGGAAAATTAATAGTCAAAATTATAAAAGTAATTTGTATTTAATATATGATAAAAAGAAAGAGATTTCGATAAAATATCCTAAAAAGAAATATACAAATGAATTGATTTCTTTATCTGTAGATATGATGGATGGAAAATTTTTGAATAAAGATAAGAATATTTTTCTCTCAAGTCATAAAATATTTTTTGGAAAAATTTTGAGTACATTTAGCTATAATTTAATCATAGTTTTTAGTTATCTTATTTTTATAAATTTTGCTACATATATAAAGTTGAAATTTTATTATAAAGAATAGGGAGGAAAAGATGTTTAGAAAATTAATGATACTCTTTGTTGTGGTTATCATGCTATTTGGTTGTACACCAAAAACAGAAAAAAAAGTAGAAGAAAAAACTACTGAAGTTGAATTCTATAATGCACCATTACCAAATTTTTCGGAGATGTTCTCAAACCTTGATTATCTCGATACTGTAGATTACGATCAAGCTGTCCCAGAAAAATTTGAAAATTCAAAGAATGATGTATTTAAGGCTTCATTTTTTGTTGGTTCTTTAACAGCAGATGCTCTTCTTGCCACAAAAAGCAGGAATAAAACAAAACTAAGTAATATTGCCAAAACGATGATTGATTATTCTAAGTTTATCGGAATCAGTAAAGATATTTTAAAAATGGCTGATGAACTAAATGTGCTTATTGCGGATGATAAATGGGAAGAACTTGAAGGAGTTTTGGAGAATTATAAAACTCAAGTTGAAATCTCTCTTTATACCTCCGAAGAATACGATATCTTTACATTATTACAACTCGGTGGTTGGAATGAAGGTCTCAACAGAATTTGCTTTTTGTTAAAAGATAATTATAATCATGAAAAAAGTTCTTTTATTGATCAAAAAGGAATCTTGAATCAACTTATAATTAATATGGGTAAAATTCAGAATACAAGTATTAAGAATGAAAAATACTACGGAATTGCTGTAAAAAATTTGACTGAAATCAAAAGTATAATTTATTCATCAAAAGATAGAACTTATACCATTGAACAAATTAAAGAAATTTTTAGGCTGACTGAATTGATAAAGAGTGCTTATTAATTAGTCATTTTGTCTTTTTTTTAAAAGCGAGAATTTATTTTCTCGCTTTTTGTTTATAATGATTTTTTATACAAAACGGATCTTTTCAGCTTTATATTTGAGAAAAAGGAGAAATAATGAAAATTCTAATAATTGGAGGAACTGTCTTTTTGGGGAGACATCTTACCGATATTGCTTTGAACCATGGTCATGATTTGACACATTTTAATAGGGGGAATAATATTCTCGATTTTTCCCCAGAAGTAACTACAATTAAAGGTGATAGAGATGGAGACCTTCATTTATTGAAAAATCAAAAATGGGATGCTGTAATTGATACTTGTGGATATTATCCAAGAGTGGTGAAAGATGCAATCGAACAATTAAAAAACAGCACTGACAATTATACATTCATTTCTACAATGTCTGTTTATCAAGATTATTCAACAATTGGAATTGATGAAAATTATCCAGTAGGGAAAATAGAAGATGAAGCAAGTGAAGAAGTTACCGGTTCAACTTATGGTCCACTAAAAGCACTTTGTGAAAAAACTATTTTAGATACAATTCCAGAAAAAGCTTTAATCATACGCCCTGGACTCATTGTGGGTCCAAATGACCAATCCGATCGTTTTAGTTATTGGACTTTTAAAGTTTCTCTCGGAGGACAAATTCTTGCTCCCGGAAATCCAGAAGCAAAAGTCCAATTTATTGATGTTCGTGATTTATCAGAATGGATAATTAATTTGATTGAAAATAAACAAACCGGTATTTTCAATGCAACAGGACCAGAAAAACCTCTAACTATGCAGGATTTTTTATTTGAATGCAAAAAAGTTAGTGGAAGTAAGGCTGAATTTCTTTGGGTTGATGATGAGACTTTGATGGAATTTGATGTTGCACCTTATTCAGAACTTCCGCTTTGGGTTCCAGTAATTGAAGAAAGTCAAGGTTTTTCAGAATTGAGTATTAAAAAAGCTTTGAGCAATAATCTTAAATTTCGCCCTCTCAAAGAAACTATCCTTGATACTCTGAATTGGTTTAATTTGCGTCCGTACGATTATGAGATTTCAGCAGGTATTGATCCTGAATTGGAGAAAGAAATTATGGAATATTTTATTGCAAAAGTAAATATAAAAAAATAAAAAATGGAGAAATTTATGAAAAAGAAATTTACATTAATGATATTGATACTCGCTCTTTTTTTGAGTTCAATTTCATTTATTTATGCACAAAAAGGAGAAAAGATGTATAAGGATTATTCAAAAACAAATTCCGGATTAAAGTATCTTATTACACAAAAAGGTGCTGGAGAAAATCCAGTTGTTGGTTCAAAAGTAAAAGTGCATTATACCGGGAAACTGGAAGATGGTACACAATTTGACAGTTCTTATGATCGCGGAGAACCAATAGAATTTGAATTAGGTACCGGTAGAGTAATTAAAGGTTGGGACGAAGGTATTGCTCTTCTTAATAAAGGAGCAAAAGCAACTTTTGTTATTCCACCTGAACTTGGCTATGGAAGTAGAGCAACCGGTCCAATTCCAGCAAATTCAGTACTTATTTTTGATGTGGAATTGGTTGATTTTTCTGCCGCTTTAAAAATTGAACCATATAAAACAGAAGGGAAAAAAATAGAAACAACAATGTCTGGTTTAAAATATGTTGTTGTTGAAAAAGGAAGAGGTGAAAAAGCCAAAAAAGGTGATCTTGTTTCTGTTCATTATTCAGGTTACTTAAAAGATGGAAGTAGTTTTGATTCTTCTGTAAAAAGAAATAAACCTTTCCAATTTTCTGTTGGACGTGGAAGTGTAATAAAAGGATGGGATGAAGGACTTCAATTAATGCATGTTGGAGATAAAATCAGATTTATTATTCCTTATAATCTTGCGTATGGAGAAGCAGGGCGTCCTCCAATTATTCCGGAAAAAGCTGAATTAACATTCGACATTGAATTATTGGAAATTAAGTAGTTATACTGACGGGAAATGGCTTTCCCTTTTTGTCGCTACTCTGTAGCTTGGTTCTCTTTTTATCTTTACCCAACGCTAACGCATTGGGCTACAAAGATGTCGCTTCTACGAAGCTAAAAGAGAGCTTTTTGTGAAAGTTCTTTTTATCATAATAATCAGCGAGTTCATCGTTCAAAGTCCTTTTTCGTTCAGCTACTAATTAGTGGTTGAACGAAAATTTTTTTTTAACCTTGAAGAAAAATGAATTCAATGAAAAAAAATGAATGAGCATTTTCATATTTTCTAATTGATCTATTTCTCAAGGTGTTAACGACCGTTATAACAATAAAAGTCTTTCAGACTAAATTAATCCGAAGGATTTTAAATGTTTCAGAGATAGGTTTTAACCTATC
>JAOZMQ010000164.1 GCA_029934195.1 Candidatus Cloacimonadota bacterium
TCAAGTTCGCTTTCTCTTTAAAATTCATCGAGGTTATCCTTTTGTTGTAAATGTTATTTTTTAACGTTTTGTCACCCACAAGATATCTGAAAAAACGGCATCTTCACCAAAATCGAAAATCTGTAATTTCTTTTCAGAAAAATTATTTATATACAGATCAATCTCTTTTTTTAACAGCATAATTTCTGATTTCATTTTCCAATGTTGTTTGTTAATATCATCATACAAAATGAGAAATAATCTATTTTTTAGATGCTTTCTTCCTTGCTGACTTTGATTATCATAAAGCCATTTGATTAATTCTTTTTTATTTTCTTTTGCATATTTAAAGTTATGGTGAAAGCCTTTTGGGAAAACAGATGTTTTATGATCAAATGGAATATTATCAATTGTAAAATCTATAAATTTATCATAAGAATTTTTATTTGGAACAACATTTTTATGTAATGAAAAAATATTTTCTACTGCCATAGCTGACCAAAAATTATACCATCGGTTTAGAGCGTAATCTGTTAAATTTTGATTGAGATTTTTTGTCTTTTTCAACAATGATTCAAAACTGTATGTGCGGTAAATAAAATTAGTCTGGTGATCCCAAGAATTTGATTGTTTCCGACCCCAATAATAAGGATAATCTGTTCTTTTGGTTAACTCGGTTTCAACTCTTTGTAAATCCATAAATTTTCTTTTTATAAATATAAATTCTATTATAATCGGCAAGTTTAGTAACCAAGATGGTTACTTTCCTATTGTTCGTATAATATCTGCAATACTTTCGATAATAAAATCCGGTTTTTCCTTGTAATTAGATACAATTTCTGCTCGATATTTTCCTGTTTTAACAAGGATTCCTTTAAATCCAAAATTTTGAGCACCAAGTACATCAAATTCAATATCGTCTCCAATAAGAGCAATATTTTTTTTATTCAAAACATGAAGACAATTTTGAGCATAACTCAACATTTGTTTTGAAGGTTTCCCAAAATTTTTGATTTTTGTCTCTAAAATGTATTCAAAACCGGCAACATAGAATCCTAAATCTGCAATTAGTTTTCCATTTTTAGCATAAAACTTATTTTGTTGAAGTGTTAAAATTTCTGCACCATTTAAGGCAAATTGAAATGCTTTATTTATAGAATCATAATCAATTCCATTTCCGTCATCTGCAAGAATTATGGCTTCCGGTTGATTGGAAATATCAAATTCAGAGAATTCTGTATGGATTGCTTCGCATTGAATTATTTGAATCTTACGAATTTTTTTCTCTCTCAAATATGATTTTACCACTGAAACCGGAGTAATAATTTTTTCTAAATCAACAATCAATCCGGCTGCGAGAATTCTTTTATGAATTTGTTCAACAGTTTGCGAGGTTGTGTTTGTTACAAAACAGTATGGAATATTTCTGGAATTTAGTTCTAAAAATAGTTTTTCCGCACCTGAAATTAAAGTGTTATCAAGATAAACAGTTCCATCAAGATCAAAAATGTACGCTTCAAAATTTCTCATTATAGAATTTATATTTTCTTTTGTGAAGATGGTTTAAAGCTTATTTTATTTTCATTTCCTTTAATTAATCTTTCAATATTTGTTTTAT
Source organism: Candidatus Cloacimonadota bacterium (assembly GCA_029934195.1). Lineage (GTDB taxonomy): Bacteria > Cloacimonadota > Cloacimonadia > Cloacimonadales > JAOZMQ01 > JAOZMQ01. Next base: position 1,598 of record JAOZMQ010000164.1, read on the forward strand.
GTTTTACAATTATAAAAAGGGAAATGAGAAAAGTCAGAATCAGGATTTCTAATTCCATATATCCATTAAAAATATTTACAAAAAGCTCACCTACAAATAAAGTAATTGTGGCAAGAATTGATCCAAACGAAACATATCTTGTTATCCATACAGTAATTATAAATACGATAAGTGCAGCAAGAAGAGGGAGAGTTGCAAGATTTAAAAATACTCCGGCAGAAGTTGAAACTCCTTTTCCTCCTTTGAAAGAAAGAAAGATTGTAAAAATATGTCCTGCAATTGCTGCCATTCCTACAAAGACCAAAACTATTGGCATATTTCCCGAAGAATCAACCAAAAGTTTTCTGGCAATTGTAAGTGAAATATATCCTTTAAAGGCATCAAGAATCATAACTACAAGACCGGTTTTCCAACCAAGAATTCTCAAAGCATTTGTAGCACCAACATTTCCGCTTCCAAAATTACGGATATCAATTTTCTTTAATATCCTTCCAAAAATATAACTTGTTGGAATACTTCCAAGTAAATATGCAATAACGATAGAAAGACTAATCTTCAAAATCATTTTTTTTCCTTCCTCTAAATAGCAATTTTATTGTAGCTCCTTTAAAGCCAAAAGTATCTCGTAACCGATTGTGTAAATATCTTTTGTAATGAACTGTTATCAAATCTGTATCATTGCAGAAAAATATAAAAGTCGGCGGATGTGTTCTTACTTGTGAGCAATAAAAGATTTTGGAATGTCTTCCACTTGAGTGAGAAGGTGGAAAAAATCCAATAGCTTTTTCTAAAAACTCATTCAATTGTGAAGTTGGAATTCTATTATGACTTTGATTTTCAACTTCAAGAAGAATATCCAACATTTTTCTGACTCTTTGACCGGTAAGAGCTGAAACAAAAATAATTGGTGCGTGTTCAATAAACTTCAACTCTCTAAAAATCTTTTCTTCAAATTTTTTGGAAGTCATCGTTTCTTTTTTTATGAGATCCCATTTATTGACAACAATGATCAAATCTTTAAAATTTCTTGCGGCATAAGAAGCAATTTTTTGATCTTGAGTAGAAACTTCGTCATTTGCATCAAGAACCAATAAAACAACATCAGCTCGATTGATACTTTCAATTGTTCTCATTGAGCTGAAATACTCTACTCCATATTTAATTTTTTTCTTTTTCCTTAACCCTGCTGTATCAATAAAAACTAATTTTTTCCCTTGATAATTTAAGATTGAATCAATAGAATCTCTTGTTGTTCCCGGAACTTCATTAACAATAACAGTATTTTCACCAATCAATCGATTCGTAATTGAAGATTTACCAACATTTGGCTTTCCGACAATGGCAATATTTATTGTATTTTCCTCTTTCTTTTTATCATCATCTTGTTTTTCTGTTTTAATATTTTTGAGTAATTCATCAAGAAAATTCCCTGTATTTCTACCTTGTGCGGCTGATAGTGGAAAACCATCACCAAAACCGAGTTGAAGGAAATCGTAAGTTTCCATCTCAAATTTTTCATTATCAACTTTATTAATAACTAACATTACTTTCTGCCTGTGAGGAGAAAGAATTTTTGCTATTTCGACATCAATATCAGTTGTTCCAGTGTGGGCATCTACAACAAAGAGAATAAAATCAGCTTCTTGAATTGCTATCTCAGCTTGAAATTTTATTGCTTTATTTATTGTATCAGCGGATTTCGGTATAATTCCACCGGTATCAACAATTACAAATGCTTGCCCAAGCCACTCAGCCTCTTCATATTTTCTATCTCTTGTGATACCTTCTTCAAAATCGACGATTGCACTTCGTTTCCTGCAGAGCCTGTTAAATAATGTGGATTTCCCTACATTTGGTCGTCCTACAATTGCTACGATGCTCTTTGCCATATTATTAAATCCTTTATAATAAATTTATGAAAATCAAATCATTTTATAATCTATACAATTTCATAGTGAAACAAATCTCAAAAATGGATTATCTTTGTCAAATAAAATGATTTACACGAAACTAAGGGTAATTATGAGTTTAATATAAAAAGTCATTTAACCACAAAAAACACAAATGTCACGGGAAAAGATTTTCCAATATTAAGGAATAAGAGCTGTTCTTTTGTCTTTTTAATAAAAAGTTGCATTTCATTATTTTTTTGATTTTTTGATTTTTTTAGCGAACTCACTTATCAATAAAGTTTGACTAATTGTGTGTCCATACATTTTTGACAGAAACTCAAAAAAGACTTTCACTTGGAGATTTAATGAAACTTGTAAAAACTGATGATGGTAGTTTTACTGCATTTAATGAAGAAATTAAAGAACATTATCATTCAACAACCGGAGCTTTAGAAGAAGCTTTTGAAAAACATATTAAGCCGTTAAATGTTTTAGATGGGATGAAGATTTTAGATTTTTGTTTTGGACTCGGATACAATAGTTTTGTGGCATTTTATCAACATCATTCCATAGAAATTACCGGTTTGGAGATTGATATTGAAATCGTGAATCTAATCTCCAAATTAAAGATAGATGGAGATATTGCTAAGGTTTTTGAGTATTTTTCTCAAATTGGTGAAAAGAAACAGATGACAGATAAAAATGGAAATTCTCTAAATTTAATTATGGGAGATGCAAAAGAAAAGATAAAGTGTCTTCCCAAAAATTATTTTGATCTCGTCTTTTTTGATCCGTTTTCTCCTCAAAAACATCCTGAAATGTGGACAGAAAAAGTTTTTGAAGATGTCTATAAATGTCTGAAAAAAAAAGGTAAACTTAGTACATATAGTTGCTCAAAAAGAATTAGACGCAATTTAGAAGCTGTTGGTTTTTCTGTCTATGACGGTCCTTGTGTTGGAAGACGTAGCCCTTCAACTATTGCAATAAAAGAGAAATAGATAGTTGACTACATTCTGAAAATGTAAGGAATAAATAAAAAAAATTAATTGAGGTAACAATGATGAAAAATGATAATAATCCATTACATGGAATTACGCTAAAAATGATTGTTGAAGAGCTTGTAACTCAGTTTGGTTGGGAAAAATTAGGATATATGTTCAATATGAATTGTTTTAAAAATGACCCCTCTATAAAATCAAGTTTAAAGTTTCTGCGAAAAACACCTTGGGCAAGAAAGAAAGTAGAAGAATTTTTTATTGAATATACAAGTGCTATTTAATTTGAATCGAAAATTTACTTTATCTTGCAAACGGTGATTCATCCTCGTAGAACAATCAGCTTGATTGTCAATGGTTAATCAGGCTGATTGAGTTACAAAACAGACTCCGAATATAAAGTAACCAAGATGGTTACATTCCTATAAATACAAGATTCTTTTTTTAAACCAGTGTCACATTAAAATCATCGAGATCAGACCTTCTGAAATTCCTTTTATGAAGAGATATAACAGCTGAATGATTATTTTTTCCTGTATTTTATTACGTTTTCATGAGTAGATATTTTATTAATATTGGTTAAATGTAAAACATCAAATCATTACGAAAAGAGATGTTTTTCTAAACTTTATACTTGACAAATAAAAATGACAATCTTTAAAATGCGTTTTTAGATAAAAGCTATAAAATATTGACACTTCATAATTGAGTTTAGGTTTTGTCGAGAAGTAAAATATAAAATTTAACAGCTTACAAGGACATGACAAATGAATAAAAATATTTATCCACCGGAACCAATTCTAATTGCTTCAGTAAGTAGTGATTCTCTTGATTTTTTTGAAAGAAGTTTGAGAGAAATAAAATTCAATAATATTATCAGAAGCAATGATCCTGATGGTATTTTGTCAATATTAGATGCGAAAAATGTAGAAATGATTATCCTTGAGACAGAAACTCTTAATATTTTTAAGAGTCAACCATACAAATCACTTTCTGAAAAATTTCCAAATATTCCCATTGTATTGATTACAAAAGATTATGAAGTAAGTAAGGATAAATGTATCCATAAAAATATAACGGAATGTCTTCCAGTTGATGTCGAAAAAGACAGATTTGTTTGTTTGATAAAAAAAATGGATGAAATAGAAAAGCTTAAAAAGGATAATGAATTTTTGAAACAGCAAGTATTATCAAACCATTTTAATAAGAATCAAGTCTTCACTGAAATTATAACTCGAAATAGGGAAATGTTTGAGATTTTTAAGTTTTTGGAAGATTTTACTCCATCAATACAACCTTTATTGATTTCAGGGGAAAGTGGTACAGGGAAAGAATCCTTGGCAAGAGCTTATCATAAGTTATCCAAAAGGTCGGGTAAATTTGTTGTACTTGATGTTCTCGGATTTAAAGATCGAAAATTAATTACAACACTGTTTGGTTATAAAAAAAATTCTTTCAAAAAAGCTATTGAAAATCATAAAGGATTATTTGAAGAAACAAGAAATGGAACTTTGGTAATTAAGAATATCAGCTCTCTTTCAAAATCTTCTCAAATTGAATTATTTCGTGTGTTTAATAAAGGCGAGTATTATCCTTATGGTGAAAGTGAGCCCAAAAAAATTGAAACCAGTGTAATAATAAGTTCATTTCGTGATCTTGATTCACTCCAATTGAAACGTAAATTTAACCATAATTTATATCTTGCAATTAGTAAGAATCACATAAAAATACCGGCATTAAGAGATCGCTTAGATGATTTACCTATCCTTGTTGACTATTTTCTTAATGTTGCTTCAATAGCGATGAAAAAAGAGAAACCGCCTTTTCCATTAGAATTAATCACTTTGCTTTCTACATATTATTTCCCGAAAAATATCGAAGAATTACAGACAATGATTTTTGCAGCAGTTAGTTCTCACAATGCAAAGACATTATCTTTAAAAGTTTTCAAGAAAGTACTTAGAGAAAAAATTAAAAACAGGGATAATTACATTGAGTATGTACACCCTTCTGTACAAGACTTAATTTATTTTACCAAAGAGCTTCCTACCTTAAAGCAAACTCAAAGATTATTGATAAAAGAATCCCTAAAACGATCAAAAAATAATCAAAGTGTTGCTGCTATTATGCTTGGAGTTTCACGACAAGCTCTTAATCAAAGATTGAAAACATTTAAGAAAAAATAACATAATAGTATCTGAACGGAAAGGATTTTCAACCATGAAGAACAG
>JAOZMQ010000165.1 GCA_029934195.1 Candidatus Cloacimonadota bacterium
TGATATTTACAAACAAGAAAATAAAAAAATATGCAATCAAATTTATGAACTTCTATCAATACTTCAGAACGGTGGAGAATACAACTATAAATATAATATAAATTTAGCGAAACTGGATTTTGCTAATAACATAATATCCTACCAAAAACCTACAAATGAAGGAATAGTATTAGAAGCAATCAATCTTTTCCCAATAATTAAGAAGATTGAAGACAGTTTTAATGAAATATTAGATATTAAAGAAAAAATCTTAAATCTCAAATTTGCAAGTGAAAAAAAAGATTTAAATAACGAAGCTATTTACAAAGAAATGATGCTACACACCGTTTATGAGAGAGCTCTTGAAGATATAAACAGGATAACTTTTGAAGTTGAGCAAAAAATCTTTCAAATGAAGAATTACAGGAAAAAATTGAGAGTCGCTAATACTCATTTTTTTTTGTTGTTACTTTCAATTTTTTCAATAATAATTTCCATTGTGTCGCTTGTGTTAAACAAACAGATTAAGATGATTCAAAAAGAGAATGAAGAAAACACCGAACGCTTCAAAGCTTTTTCCGAAGCAACTTTTGAAGGTCTAATTTTTTCTGAAAATGGCAAAATTTTTGATATGAATAAAAAAGTGACTGATTTAACAGGTTACTCTTTGAAGGAAATACAGGGTTTTAATAAAACAAATTTTATTGATTCAAAATACAAAAAAAGAATAATGCTGAATATAAATTCTAATTCAGATAAACCTTACGATGTTGTTGGTAAAAGAAAGGATGGGAAGAGAATTGCTATCGAATTTAAAGGAAAATCTTTTCATTATAAAAACAGAATAATAAGAGTAGCTTCAATAAAAGATATTACTGATCGCAAAAAAGCCGAAGAAGAATTAAAGGCAAGCAAGGACCGTTTATCTAAAACATTGATGGTAGCAAATGATGGAATGTGGGATTGGGATTTGATTACAAATAAAGTTTATTTCGATCCAAGATATTATGAAATGGCAGGATATGCTGTTGATGAATTCCCACACGAGTTTGATGAATTTAAAAAAAGAGTTCATCCCAAGGATGTTAAAAATGTTATGGTTCAAGCACAGCTGTATCTTGAAGGAAAAACTGCTCGTTTTAATGTTGAATTCCGGTTTAAAAAGAAAGGTGGGGGTTGGCTTTGGATAAATGGACGTGGATTAATTGTTGAACGCGACAAGAACAATAAACCCCTACGATTTATTGGTACTCATTCAGATATCACCGACCGCAAAAAAGCTGAAGAAGTGCTACGGAAAAGTGAAGAAAAATATCGAGTAATGATTGAAAACTCCGGTGATGCAATTTTAATCAGACAAAATGGAGCTTTCGTGTTTGCAAATAAATCTTTATTAACAAAATTAGGTTATTCGAAAGAAGAGTTTTTTAAGCTCGGGAACAATATAATTTTCCAACAAGAAATTCTAACAGAAATGGATTCTCGTTTTTTACAAAATGAAACCTATCAAATTTCTTTTGAAACGAAGATTTTGAATAAAAATGAAACAACAATTGATGTTGAAGTAACTGAACGAGTAATATTTTATGATGATACTAAAGCTCAATTTTTAACAATTCGTGATATTACAAAGCAAAAAGAAATAATGAAAATTCTTCAAAGAGGGGCAGAGCAAACAAAAGGTTTGAATGAGTTTATTCCAATTTGTGCCGGATGCTCTTTAATTAGAGATGATGAAAAGGAAGGGAAACCTTGGGTTAAACCTGCTGAATATATTTCCGAACGGTTGCCGGAAGTTAAGTTTTCGCATGGAATGTGCCCTGATTGTATGAAGAAATGGTATCCTGATTTTGTGGAAGACAAAGAAGGTTAAAATGGATTGCAAGTAGTTTTTTGAGATTCTTTCGCTAACAAACAGCTTCACAGCTGAAAAGAATAGACGTGCCTGCTGCGAGACATTAGCGGTAATTAGTATCTGAACGAAAAAGAATTTTTAACCATGAAGGACGGAAGATCATGAAGAAAAGATTAATAGAAAAAACGATTAATTCTCTATCTTCATAGAAGTGACATCTTTGTAGCCCAATGCGTTAGCGTTGGGTAAGATAAAAAGAGAACTAAGCTACAGAGTAGCGACAAAAAAAAAAGAAAATTTAGAAAAAGTTAGTTCTCGTTCAATTACTAATTAACCAAATTAAATTTAGGAGATGAAGAATGATAAAGAAAAAAATAATTTCGATACTAATGATACTTCTATTCCTAATAACTTCCTGTAATAGAAAAGCTCACAAACAAAAAGAGCTTTTAATCTATTGTGGAATTACAATGATCAAGCCAATAATGGAAATAAAATCAATTATTGAAAAAGAATATGATTGTAATATTTTGATTACTAAAGGTGGTTCAGGAAATTTATTAACCTCTCTCGAACTAAACAAGATTGGTGATCTTTATCTTCCGGGTTCTGATTCTTATATCAAAAAATGTTGGGAGCAAGACCTTATTTCCGATACAGTTTTCGTTGGTTATAACAGAGCATCAATAATGGTTCAAAAAGGTAACCCTAAAAATATTACATCCGACCTCAACAACTTTATTAATAAAGATTATGCTGTTGTGATTGGGAATCCGGAAAGTGGTAGCATCGGCAAAGAGACAAAGAGGATTCTAACTAAAAAAGGAATATTCGAAGAAGTTAGCAATAATGCATTACAATTAACAACAGATTCCAAAAAGTTGTTCCAAGTTCTTAAAGATAAAAAAGCTGATTTAGTAATAAATTGGTATTCAACTTCGAAATGGGAAGAGCACAAAGATTATGTCACCGCAATTAAGATTGACGAAAAGTATGCTGAGAAGAAAAAGTTGGTAATCGGATTACTTAAAACATCAAAACATCTTGAAATTGCCAAAAGATTTATGGCACTTGCACGGAGCAAAGAAGGAAAAGAGATTTTCCGGAAATACGGATTTGGACAATAGGAGATTATATATGATTTCATCAATAAAAGATCCAATTAGAAAGAAAGTTATCCTTCTTGTTTTGTTATCTTTAACATCGTTAATGCTATTAACTTTCTCTCATCAATTCGGTTTTAAAATATATGAGAGAAATTTAGAAAAAGAAATCAATAATCAAATTTCTAAAAAGGAAATTGGTGAATTAATTTCAAAAAATATTAATGAAAGCCATCTAAAAATTACCCATCTATTAAAATCATCGAATCCTTTAAGTTACGATATTTACAAACAAGAAAATAAAAAAATATGCAATCAAATTTATGAACTCCTGTCAATTCTTCAAAACGGTGGAGAATACAATTATAAATATAATTTGAATTTAGCAAAACTGGATTTATCTAATATAATAATATCTTATAAGAAACCCACAAATGAAGGAATCGTATTAGAAGCAATCAATCTTTTCCCAAAAATTAAGATGATTGAAGATAGTTTTAATGAAATATTAGATATCAAAGAAAAAATCTTAAATCTCAAATTTGCAAGTGAAAAAAAAGATTTAAATAACGAAGCTATTTACAAAGAAATGATGCTACACACCGTTTATGAGAGAGCTCTTGAAGATATAAACAGGATAACTTTTGAAGTTGAGCAAAAAATCTTTCAAATGAAGAATTACAGGAAAAAATTGAGAGTCGCTAATACTCATTTTTTTTTGTTGTTACTTTCAATTTTTTCAATAATAATTTCCATTGTGTCGCTTGTGTTAAACAAACAGATTAAGATGATTCAAAAAGAGAATGAAGAAAACACCGAACGCTTCAAAGCTTTTTCCGAAGCAACTTTTGAAGGTCTAATTTTTTCTGAAAATGGCAAAATTTTTGATATGAATAAAAAAGTGACTGATTTAACAGGTTACTCTTTGAAGGAAATACAGGGTTTTAATAAAACAAATTTTATTGATTCAAAATACAAAAAAAGAATAATGCTGAATATAAATTCTAATTCAGATAAACCTTACGATGTTGTTGGTAAAAGAAAGGATGGGAAGAGAATTGCTATCGAATTTAAAGGAAAATCTTTTCATTATAAAAACAGAATAATAAGAGTAGCTTCAATAAAAGATATTACTGATCGCAAAAAAGCCGAAGAAGAATTAAAGGCAAGCAAGGACCGTTTATCTAAAACATTGATGGTAGCAAATGATGGAATGTGGGATTGGGATTTGATTACAAATAAAGTTTATTTCGATCCAAGATATTATGAAATGGCAGGATATGCTGTTGATGAATTCCCACACGAGTTTGATGAATTTAAAAAAAGAGTTCATCCCAAGGATGTTAAAAATGTTATGGTTCAAGCACAGCTGTATCTTGAAGGAAAAACTGCTCGTTTTAATGTTGAATTCCGGTTTAAAAAGAAAGGTGGGGGTTGGCTTTGGATAAATGGACGTGGATTAATTGTTGAACGCGACAAGAACAATAAACCCCTACGATTTATTGGTACTCATTCAGATATCACCGACCGCAAAAAAGCTGAAGAAGTGCTACGGAAAAGTGAAGAAAAATATCGAGTAATGATTGAAAACTCCGGTGATGCAATTTTAATCAGACAAAATGGAGCTTTCGTGTTTGCAAATAAATCTTTATTAACAAAATTAGGTTATTCGAAAGAAGAGTTTTTTAAGCTCGGGAACAATATAATTTTCCAACAAGAAATTCTAACAGAAATGGATTCTCGTTTTTTACAAAATGAAACCTATCAAATTTCTTTTGAAACGAAGATTTTGAATAAAAATGAAACAACAATTGATGTTGAAGTAACTGAACGAGTAATATTTTATGATGATACTAAAGCTCAATTTTTAACAATTCGTGATATTACAAAGCAAAAAGAAATAATGAAAATTCTTCAAAGAGGGGCAGAGCAAACAAAAGGTTTGAATGAGTTTATTCCAATTTGTGCCGGATGCTCTTTAATTAGAGATGATGAAAAGGAAGGGAAACCTTGGGTTAAACCTGCTGAATATATTTCCGAACGGTTGCCGGAAGTTAAGTTTTCGCATGGAATGTGCCCTGATTGTATGAAGAAATGGTATCCTGATTTTGTGGAAGACAAAGAAGGTTAAAATGGATTGCAAGTAGTTTTTTGAGATTCTTTCGCTAACAAACAGCTTCACAGCTGAAAAGAATAGACGTGCCTGCTGCGAGACATTAGCGGTAATTAGTATCTGAACGAAAAAGAATTTTTAACCATGAAGGACGGAAGATCATGAAGAAAAGATTAATAGAAAAAACGATTAATTCTCTATCTTCATAGAAGTGACATCTTTGTAGCCCAATGCGTTAGCGTTGGGTAAGATAAAAAGAGAACTAAGCTACAGAGTAGCGACAAAAAAAAAAGAAAATTTAGAAAAAGTTAGTTCTCGTTCAATTACTAATTAACCAAATTAAATTTAGGAGATGAAGAATGATAAAGAAAAAAATAATTTCGATACTAATGATACTTCTATTCCTAATAACTTCCTGTAATAGAAAAGCTCACAAACAAAAAGAGCTTTTAATCTATTGTGGAATTACAATGATCAAGCCAATAATGGAAATAAAATCAATTATTGAAAAAGAATATGATTGTAATATTTTGATTACTAAAGGTGGTTCAGGAAATTTATTAACCTCTCTCGAACTAAACAAGATTGGTGATCTTTATCTTCCGGGTTCTGATTCTTATATCAAAAAATGTTGGGAGCAAGACCTTATTTCCGATACAGTTTTCGTTGGTTATAACAGAGCATCAATAATGGTTCAAAAAGGTAACCCTAAAAATATTACATCCGACCTCAACAACTTTATTAATAAAGATTATGCTGTTGTGATTGGGAATCCGGAAAGTGGTAGCATCGGCAAAGAGACAAAGAGGATTCTAACTAAAAAAGGAATATTCGAAGAAGTTAGCAATAATGCATTACAATTAACAACAGATTCCAAAAAGTTGTTCCAAGTTCTTAAAGATAAAAAAGCTGATTTAGTAATAAATTGGTATTCAACTTCGAAATGGGAAGAGCACAAAGATTATGTCACCGCAATTAAGATTGACGAAAAGTATGCTGAGAAGAAAAAGTTGGTAATCGGATTACTTAAAACATCAAAACATCTTGAAATTGCCAAAAGATTTATGGCACTTGCACGGAGCAAAGAAGGAAAAGAGATTTTCCGGAAATACGGATTTGGACAATAGGAGATTATATATGATTTCATCAATAAAAGATCCAATTAGAAAGAAAGTTATCCTTCTTGTTTTGTTATCTTTAACATCGTTAATGCTATTAACTTTCTCTCATCAATTCGGTTTTAAAATATATGAGAGAAATTTAGAAAAAGAAATCAATAATCAAATTTCTAAAAAGGAAATTGGTGAATTAATTTCAAAAAATATTAATGAAAGCCATCTAAAAATTACCCATCTATTAAAATCATCGAATCCTTTAAGTTACGATATTTACAAACAAGAAAATAAAAAAATATGCAATCAAATTTATGAACTCCTGTCAATTCTTCAAAACGGTGGAGAATACAATTATAAATATAATTTGAATTTAGCAAAACTGGATTTATCTAATATAATAATATCTTATAAGAAACCCACAAATGAAGGAATCGTATTAGAAGCAATCAATCTTTTCCCAAAAATTAAGATGATTGAAGATAGTTTTAATGAAATATTAGATATCAAAGAAAAAATCTTAAATCTCAAATTTGCAT
>JAOZMQ010000166.1:0-4561 GCA_029934195.1 Candidatus Cloacimonadota bacterium
AGCTGAATAGAATTAAACCACAAGCTGTCACAGACTTTTCACGGATTCATTTCTTGTGTGTAAGTTTGTGAAAGAATGTGTTAAATTAATAATCAATTTTAAAGAAATCTCACAAATTTATAATAAACCTCAAAAGAAAAAGAAATGTCTAAAATGCGATATTTCGAACAATTATTATAATTTAATATCAATCCTCAAAGAGAAAAAGATTGACGCTTATACAACAAATTTTGAGTTTGAAACTAATCTTTGACTTAGAGAAATAATCTCTGATAATGAATATTATGTAAACTTTTGAGTGTTTAGTTAACACGCCTAAATGTTTGAAGATAAATAAAGGAGTTTTAATGAAAAGTATGACCGGATTTGGAAAGTCAATTACGATAAATGAAAATTTTGAGATTGAAGTAGAAATAAAATCAGTAAACCATAGATTTTTAGATTTACGAATTAGTGTTCCAAAAGAAATGAATTCATTTGAATTGTTTATTCGTGAGCTTGTAACAAAAAAAATTAAGCGAGGAAAAGTTGATCTAAGATTAACTTATTATGATAAAAGATCTCCTAAAATCGAACTTGATAAAGAAAAACTTAAAGCTGTTTGGAATATTTATCAGGAAGCAAAAAAGTGTATAAATTATCAACAAACCATTTCTCTTGAAAAAATATTATCTGAACACAGAATAATTGTAGAAAACAAAATCTCTTTGGATAGCAAGTTATTTAAAGAAGTTTTAAGTGAGGCTGTAAATCAATCAATTAATGAACAACAAGCTTTTGCATTAAGTGAAGGTAAATCAATGCAAGTTTTTTTTGTCTCTTCCCTATCCAAAATTTCTTCATCTTTAAATGTTATTAAGAAAGAATTTCCAAATTACAAAAATGAATTGTTTATGAAATTTAAGCAACAAATTGCAGAAATTATTAATGATGACATCAATGAAGAATATGAAAAAAGAATTCTGACAGAAACTGCTTTCTATATCGAAAAAGCTGATGTTAATGAAGAAATTGTACGGTTGAACAATCATATCGAAAAATTCAAAGAAACACTCTATATAACTGGCAAAGAAGTCGGAAAAGTTCTTAATTTTATATTACAAGAAATGCTTCGCGAGATAAATACTATTGGTTCAAAATTCAACTCAATTTCTGTTTTTTCTCAAGTACTTACCATTAAAGAAGAAATTGAAAAATGTCGTGAGATTGTGCAAAATGTCGAATAAACCTCTTTTAGAATGGACATCTTTTCCATTGAAGGATTTTCCTAAAACGACAATTGTTTTATTATTATTCCTGATAGGATTGTTTTTAGGAATCTTTCACTTAACTGTTATTCAATGGCAGATGCCACTTTTCTATATCATTGGGATTCTTGTAGTTATCGGATCTCTATTCACCTATTTTGTACCTTCAAAATATGAATTATTTGAACAAGAAATAAGGGCTACATATTTGTTTTTCAAAATGGAAAAGCGATACAGCGATTTTGGATGTTTTTATGCAGATGCTAAAGGAGTGATGCTGAGTACGTTCAAACAGCCTCGAAGATTAGATAAATTTCGTGGGTTTTCATTAAGGTTTTCAAAAACAAAAGATGAAAAAGATCTACTCTTTCAAATTCTAAAATCAAAAGTTGGCCAGCAGTATTAGTATGTATAACAATAAAATAGCAGAGAAGATTAAAAAAATCCTTAAAGAGAATAAAGATAAAACATTTAAAATTCGAGAAATAGCTCAATTAGTACATTCCAAAAAACATGAATATAAATCTTTAAATGACACTTTACGTGAAATGGCAAGAAAAAAAATTATTAAGAGAATTGATAAAAGATTTTCATATTTAGAAAAAACTAATTTTGAATCACTTGAAGGAAAATTTGATGCAACTCCACTTGCCCGCAACTTTTCTTTTGCATTTGTTATTACAGAAAGTTTTGATGTTTTTATTGATGCAGAAGATACATTAAATGCTTACCATAACGATATAGTTCTTATAGAAATTAAGTATCGTAAAGGAAAACGGCGTTACGGAATTATCAAAAAAATTTTAAAAAGGTATCGTACAAAATTTGTAGGAAATGTTATCTCATATAAAAATAACTTTTTCATCAGTTTTGGACCATCTAAAATTCATACAGACTTCTTAATATTAAACAAAGATATTGCAAAAGCTGGTGATAAAGTTGAATTTGAAATTTCAAATTGGGGTAATAAGGATCTTGGGAAATTACCCGCTGGAAATATCATAAGTGTTCTCGGTAAAGCTGGAGAACCAGAAGTTGAGGTTCTTGGCGTAATTAAACAATTTAATCTCCCTTTAGAATTCCATGAAAAAGTAATAAAGGAATCTGTAGCTCTCCCCCACTTTATCTCTGACATAGATTTAAAAAATAGAAAAGATTTAAGAAATCTTTTAACATTTACAATTGATCCGGCTTCTGCAAAAGATTTTGATGATGCTATTTCTCTTGTAAAAAAAGAAAATAAATTGATATTGTATGTACATATTGCCGATGTAGCCAATTATGTTAAAATTGATTCTGAAATATTTAAGGAAGCTTGTAAGCGGGGAAACAGTTTTTATTTTCCCAAAAAAGTCATCCCAATGCTCCCTGAAATTATTTCCAATAAATTGTGTAGCTTACGACCCCTTGAGGAAAAACTAACGCAAACTGTTCAAATTGAATTTAATCAAGAGTATAAAATTATTTCAAAGAAAGTTTACAATAGCATCATAATTTCCGATCTTAGATTAACTTATGAAGAGGTTGATCTTCTATTTGATGAACAAAAGTCAGATATTCCATTAAATATTGCTACTACATTATTTGAAATGAGAAATTTATCAAAAAAATTGTCTTTGCAACGTGAAAAAAAAGGTTCACTAAATTTTTATTTACCAGAAGTACAATACGAATTTGATGATGTCGGACATCTACAAAATTTAAAGCGTTCAAAAGAAACAGAATCACATTCTTTGATTGAGAATTTTATGCTTTTAGCAAATGAATATGTTGCTACTTTGTTATCAAAAAAAATGACATCTACAATTTTTAGAGTACACAATTCCCCTGAAGAAGAGGAATTAGACCAAATTTTCAAACTATTAAAAACTTACAATATTGAAGTTAATAAAATGAATAATTATCAAAAAACATTGCAAACAATTCTATCAAACACAAATGATATGAATTTTCATCGTGTTTTTGATAGAATTATTTTAAGAAGCATGAAAAAAGCAAAATACTCTACAGAAAATACCGGACACTTTGGTTTAGCAATCCAAAATTACACTCATTTTACCTCTCCAATTAGAAGAATCTGTGATTTAATTGTTCATCATCAACTAAAATCTATCTATGAGAAAAAGAATAAAACAATATTTTCATTTACTGAATTACGGAGATATGCCGGTTTTGGCTCGATGCAAGAAATTCTTGCTGATGAAGCTGAGCGAGAAATTACCAAACTGTTTTTGTTAGAGTTTATGAAAAAAAAAATTGGTCAAGTTTTTACAGGTCTTATAACCAATATCAATAATTCAACAATATTTATTGAATTAGATGAATATCCTGTAACCGGTTTAATTAAAATTGCAAACATGCAGAATGATTATTTTGAATACTACCAAAGAGAAAGAAAAATTATTAGTAATTATTCTGGGAAATTATTCCAATTGATGGATTCTGTTGAGGTTAAAGTTGTTAGAGTTGAGGATGATGTTTTTCTAGAATTTGAAAAAAAATAAGGCAAGAGAAATTCTCTTGCCAAAAATAAAGTATTACTTTACAGCTTCTTTTAATTTTTTTCCTGCCTTAAATACTGGAACAGTTCGAGCCGGAATCATAATTTCTTCTTTTGTTTGTGGATTGATTCCTTTTCTTTCTTTTCTATCAACAACTGAGAAAGTTCCAAATCCAACAAATGAAATTTTCTCTCTTTTTTCAAGTGAGAGCGTAATCCCTTCTAAAACAGCATGTAAAGCTACATTTGCAACTTTTTTACTAATCTCTGCATCTTGTGCAATCTTTGCAACTAATTCTTCTCTACTCATAAGTAACTCCTTCAAATGATGGCAAATTAAAATATTAAAAAATAAATTGTAATTGTTATTTTTCTTTAAAATTGTCAACAAAAAAAATTATTGGGAATTAAGAATAAGCAAATAAAAAAAATATTTATTAAGTATAGTGATTCAAATTATCTTTTTGCTCAATTTTAATTATCATAACTTATTGCTATATATAATCTAAAGTAAATTATTAGCTTTTACGAGAGATGTCTGATAAATTCTTAAATTGCTAATATAAAAAAAGTTAGTTGATCTCTTTATTTATTTAATTTCTTCATATAAATTAGAAAATTGTTTAATAACCCTATATAATAGTACGAAAAAAGAACTTTGACAATAAAGAAATTAGGCAATTTTTTGCCTTCTATTATGTAAAGCTTAACCTATTTGCCTCTCTAATTTCACAATTTTATCTTTTATAGTGGCTCAATATTTCAATAAAAAAAATATTTTTTTTCAAATCTTGACAAAAAAATTACTTCTTTT
>JAOZMQ010000166.1:4661-6679 GCA_029934195.1 Candidatus Cloacimonadota bacterium
ATTTCAATAAAAAAAATATTTTTTTTCAAATCTTGACAAAAAAATTACTTCTTTTATAAAATGAAGAATTTTAAAAGGTTACTTTTCCGCTCAGACACTATTTAATATCTGAACAAAAAGGATTTTTTAACCATGAAGGAAATAAAGTTAATGAATAAAGATAAATTTGGAAATTATTTATTTTTCAGCTTCATAGAAGAGACTTATTTGTAGCCCAATGCTTTAGCTTTGTGAAAAGTAATGCAGATTTACCAAGCTACAGAGTAGCGACATAAAAAGAATGATACAAAAATTAGTTTTTGTTCAGGCAATAGTTTAAGAATCCGATTAAATGTATGTTGAGTTTTAAGGAGTTCTAATGAATAAAAATGAAATTCATTTTATAGAAGAAGATGAAATTGAACATTTTGAATTAGAAAAGCAGTGGACTATAATAATCGCAGATGATGATCCTGAAGTTCATGCAATGACGAAAATTGTCTTGAAAGGGATCATATTTGAAAAAAAATCAATAAAAATGTTGAATGCATATTCAGGACATGAGACTAAACAACTTGTAAAAGATCATCCGGAAGCACAAATTATTTTGCTTGATGTTGTTATGGAAAAAGATAATTCTGGAATAGAAGTAATTAAGTATATTCGAGAAATTCTTCATAATTCAATGATAAGGATAATATTACGAACAGGTCAACCTGGAATTGCTCCAGAAGAAGATGTTATAATTAACTATGATATCAATGATTATAAAGAAAAAACTGAGCTCTCATCTCAGAAATTGAAAACAACAATAATCTCCTCATTGAGATCATATTCAGCTTTGAAAAGAATCAATGAAATGAATGAAAATTTGGAACATATTGTTGAAGAACGTACAAAAGACCTTAAACATTCTCTTGCCATAATGAAAGCCGATGAAGAAGCTGGAAAAGTAATTCAACATAAATTACTCCCACCAAACAATAAAACTATCGGGAGATATAAGTTTAGTCATTTGTTAAAACCGTCTTTATATTTAAGTGGCGATTTTTTGGATTATTGTCGATTAGATAAAAGATATATTTTATTTTATTTTGCAGATGTATCAGGTCATGGAGCATCATCATCTTTTATTACAGTTTTATTAAAGAGTTATATTGATAAATTGATTGAGAATTATCATCAAGAAAAAAATAAATTAGTTCTGTATCCTGAATCAGTGATTCAAAACTTAAATTTATCAATTATTAAAGATAATCTTGGTAAACATTTAACAATTTTTTATGCGGTTATTGATACGAAATCTAATAAAATGACTTTCGCTAATGGAGGACAATTCCCTTTTCCAATATTTTATTGTAATAATAATGCTTCATTTATTGATTGTAAAAGTTTTCCGGTTGGTATTTTAGATTTCTTTAGTTATAAATCTGTAGATTTTCTATTACCCGAAAATTTCGCCTTCTTACTTTTTTCTGATGGAGTATTAGATATTCTTCCTTGCAAACATCTTAATGAAAAAAAAGAATTTTTACTAAATTTGATTGAAAACAATAATATTTCGATAGATGAAATAAAGAATAAATTGAAAATTGATCAATATGTTGCTTCACCAGATGATATCACAATTCTATTAATTAAATCATCATAGGTTGAACTATCACAAGAAATTAAAATATCTGTTTGCATGTAAAGAATTAACTTGGATATACTAAGTAATTGTCATAAATAATACTTACAAATCTCTTCTGATTTGTTAAAATAGTAAATATCAATATTCGAGTTTTAATGCTTTGAATAAAAACGAACTTTTACGAATCTTCTTATTAAGTCACTTCTATACTCAGAACTCACCGAATCAGTTGTTTTCACAATTTCAACTCGCAAATAATGGGCTAAGATTTACCGGGGATTTGATTACAATAAAACCCACACTCTTTCACGAGCTTACACACATAAGAAATAAATTTCTTGTGAAAAGCATGTGGAAGCATGTAGTATAATTTTATTCAGTCATCAATAGAATTTTAAATATAACC
>JAOZMQ010000167.1 GCA_029934195.1 Candidatus Cloacimonadota bacterium
TTGGTTTCGTATCGAAGATTTGCAGTAAATCAAAGTTGGGCTTTTCGTTCAAAGTGTTAAATGTAATTTCAGGAAGCGGGGCAGTGACGAAACATTACCGCCAATTTATCAGAAAAAAGAGTTAATATCGGAGATAGTAATAAACATAAGAAAGTAGTTGAGGGTTGAACAGTCTCCCAAATAAAATTTACTACTTTCATAAATAATTTCTTGACTGATTTTTTTTATTTTCAGAAGAATGCATGTGTTTTGTAATTTTGGTTAATAATCTTGAAAATTTAATATCAAAATCAAACAATGTGTGAGCTATAATAATAATGTTTTTTAACATCAATATTTTAACAGAAATGTTAAAAAATGTTTCATCTGAAACAAGGAGTATTTTTATGAAAGGTAAGAAAACTTTTTTAAGTATTATGTATGTATGTATGTATGAGTTTGGGAGCTGGTGTTTTGTGGAGTGAGGATTGTGTAAATTATTCGGAGTCATTTGGTAATACAGATTTGGTTATTGTACTACAACCTGATACAGGTTATTCAAAAATTAAACTAAATGAATGTGTAACAACTGGAAAAGCTAATCATCCAAATTTGCCATCAAAAGGAATTAACTTGATAATTCCTGCAGGTAAAGAAATATCCAATTTGAATTTAAGTTATCAATCAGAAACAATATCGGGTAAATATTTTATAGAACCTGCCCCTTATAGCGTACCTACTGATGGTACACCAATACCACCATTAGTACCCGATGCAAATGTTTACAACCAAACATCTGCTTATCCAGCTGAAATTGTAGAAATTATTGGATACGATTACATTGATGGAGCTAATAAAGTTGCTCATCTGAAATTTAATCCAATTCAATATCTTCCTTCAGATAGTACATTAACTCTTAATTCTGAAATTTCAATTTCTCTTGAATTTACTTCAACTACAGGAGATAATATTATTTACCCTCAATTTAAGATACAGAAAAATTATAACCTATTCTTAAGTTATTTTGAAAATTTTATTGATAATCCGCAAGATTTAACTATGTTTATGCACAATCCAACTATTTTAACAGAACCAAGAGATAATGATAACGATTACATAATAATTGCTCCAAATGATTTTATCCCTTTTCTTACAGAATTTATAGAATGGAAAACAACAAAAGGTTTATCAGTAAAAGTAGTTTCAATTGAAGAAATTGAAGCAAATTATACTGGTGATAATATCGGAACTCATCCAATAAATGATACTCCTGGAAAAATCAGAGAGTTTCTAAAAGACGAATATATAACAAATTCTTTAATGTATTGTTTATTTATTACAAATAGTAATTATGATTTCCGAAAAGGTTCATCAAGGTGGGGTATGACAGGAATGAATTTTCGTGATGATATTCAGACTCTATTCTATTTTTCAGAATTTAATGGAGATTGGAATCTAAATGAAAATCCTTTTTGGGGAGAAGAAATAACTGAACCAAATACAGGAGATTATCCGGATTATATGCCAGAAATTTATGTAGGAGGTTTAAGACTGAACTCAATTGAACATGGTGGTATAGAGGAACTTGAGAATTGGATAAAGAAACAGATAATTTACGAAACAAACCCTGGATATGGAGATAAAAGCTATCTGATGAAAGCTTTTGGAGTTGATTGCGATGATCTTTATTATACCACAACCTTACAGCCCATTGATGAATATATGGAGATTAAAGGATTTAGCTATGAATTATGGCATGAGGATGAAGAATTGTTATGGCCAACTGGTAGTGAAGTTATTTCAAAACTAAATGAACATCATGGTTTTATAAGCTTTGATACACATGGGGCTCCTTCTCATTTTAAAGTGCTTCATACTACTTCTACAGCTTACTATGTAACAGCATTTGACACTCAAAATGCTCTCTCTTATGAAGATAACAATGGAATTGATTGTACTATACCTGACAATAAATATGGTGTCTTATATACTATTGCCTGCCTTACGGGAAGAATGGGGCTTAATACTTGTGCAAAAATATTTACTTCTCATAGTGATGATGTTGGTGGAGTAGTATTCATCGGTAACACAAATAAAGGTTGGACTATACATTCTCCAAATATTAGAAAAAAATTTATGGAAGAAAATTATGGAGTTAATATTCCTTTTAATAAAATTGGTATAAGTAATTCTTTTGCTAAATTATGGCAATATACAAATTTTCCAAATGACAGTCTAAGG
This sequence comes from Candidatus Cloacimonadota bacterium, assembly GCA_029934195.1. GTDB lineage: Bacteria > Cloacimonadota > Cloacimonadia > Cloacimonadales > JAOZMQ01 > JAOZMQ01. The sequence goes on from JAOZMQ010000167.1 coordinate 2,221, forward strand.
CATTATTTAACATATAGTAACAATATTGTAGGGGATCCGGAAATGTCTATGTGGATGAATGATCCTCAAGAATTGAGTATTATTTTTAACCAATCTATAAATTCAATAACAGTAGTATCAGAAAATAATCCAATTCCCTACATCCTTGTAAGTTTTACTAATAAAAATACAGAAGATATTGAGTTTGTCTATACAGATATTAATGGTATTGCAACTACTTCACTCCCAAATTATGATAGAATTTATGTGTCCCGTTATTCTCAAGAAACACCTACTACTAATTACTTACCATATATTGTAGATTTGATTAGAGATAATTCAGTATGGGATGAAAATAAAGTTATTAGAAATAATGTAATAATATGTAATAATTCAACTTTGACAATCACAAATGGAGCTATTATAGATATTAAGGATTATTATGGAAAAAGTGCTTCAATTACAATAGAAGAAAATGCTACACTTATTATTGAAAACAATAGTATTATAATTGGTAATAAAAAAACAACACAGGTTAATAATTGTACTATACCTGGAAATAAGATAATTGTTAAAGGTAAACTTAATGCTAATAATGTAGAGATTAAAAATTCTACACAAATGAATGCAACTTTTTGGGATGGGATAGATTTTATTAATAGCATTGATAATAGTTTTGATCAATGTAATATTAGCAAAACACCAATTTCAATAGGAGATTCAGAAGTTTTTTTTACTGATACAATTATTGAAGATAGTTCTGAAATATTACTAAATAATTCTACTATAAATATTACAAGTTGTGAGTATTCCAATAATAGTTCTCCTATTGAATGTACAAATTCGATAGTAAATATTACGGGGAGCGAGATAACAGGTAATAGTGGAGGAGGAATTGATTTAAAATATTGTAGTAGTAACCTAAATGTTATATCATCAAATATTATTAATAACAATGGTGGAAACGGAATAAACTTGTATGAAAGTACATCAATTATAAGTCAAAATGCTATTCAGAATAATAGCATGAATGGTCTCTGGTTGGCTGGAAATATAGGAGGTGCTCTTGTTTCAACTAATAATATCAGTAATAATAATATGGCTGAAGTTTTCTCTTTTGTTAATAGTTTTCCTAACTTATACAGCTTAGGTTCCAATACAGTCGAAGATTTAGTCTCTGGTCCCGGATATGATCAGTTTCTCTTACTTAGTTTCTTTAATCAAGGTGTTACACATGATGTAAGGAATAATATTATTGATACAAGCGAACCTAATAGGTTTTATCCTAGTATTAATAATTTTTATTTTGGTCAAATAATTAGAGGTGATATTGATTATTTTACAGAAGCGATAAGCAGTTTGTATAACGGAGAATATTCTATAGCAAAAGAAAAAATGAAATTTGTTATTTCAGAAGAACAAGGTATAGATAATGTTATAAGAGCATTGTATTGGTTAGTCTATCTTGAAAATCTATCCGACCAAAACTATGTTTCTCTTAGAAATTATTTCAATAGTTTAGACTTTGGTGAAAATACTGAATTAGAGAATGCCAAAATAAGAGCAAATAACCATACTTATATGTTGGAAACCGATTATATCTCTGCAATTAATAATTATGAACTTGTTATTAATAATTCTTCTACAATTCAAGATTCTGTATTTACAATATTAGATGAAGGATATTGCTATTTAAAGCTACAAGAAAATGGTTCAAGAGAATTACCATCATGTACATTTAAGCCACAAAATATTAAGGAATTAAAATTGAAAACAGAAGAACTTATTTCTCTCTTATTAGGGAGTAATAAAGAAGAGGAACCGAAAAATAAATTACCAATTCCATATATTAACAAATTATCACAAAACTATCCAAACCCATTCAACCCAACCACCACAATTTCTTTTTCTATAAAAGAAGAGAGTGATATTGAAGTATCAATCTTTAATCTAAAAGGTCAAAAAATTAAAACATTGATAAATGAAAGAAAAAATTTTGGAGACCACTTTGTTGAGTGGAATGGAAATAATGATAATAACAAAAAAGTAGCATCCGGTATCTATTTTTACAAGCTTTCCATTAATGGGAAACCAATAGATATGAAAAAATGTTTGCTTTTGAAATAAATTTATGTAAATACTTAAACAAGCATCTAAAAAGAGATGCTCTATAAAAAAACAATAAAGGAGTTTGAAAATGAAGTATAGATTTTTGATAATATTAACTCTAATTGGAGTTTCTTTATTTGCTCAAGATTCTTTGGAAGTACTACTAACTATAGATTGTCCTTTTGATGTAGGTTTTCAAAATAAATTTTTGACCTTTGAAGGAGATTTGAATTCGGACGGATATGATGATTTTGTTGTGTCAAAATATCAACAAGTTACAGGTGACGGTGATAGCGGAAAAGTATTTATCTATTTGGGAAAAGAGATACTAACACCGGAACCTGATTTTATTTTGGAAGGTAATGGAGACGATAAATTTGGTGCTTCTGTATCTATTGCCGGAGATTTAAACGGTGATGGTTATGACGATTTGGTAATCGGTGCTCCTTATAATGTTCCATACGAGCATATTGGAGCAGTTTACATATATTTTGGAAGTAGCGATTTTGATGTAGAACCGGATGTCATCTTATACGGAGAAGATTATGCAGCAATTTCTACATCTTCATTTGAATTTGGATATGTTGATTCAAGTTGTGATTTTGATAATGACGGATTTGATGATTTGGTTGTTTCTGCTATAGGTCCAGATTTATCTTGGAATGGACAAGTGGATGTCTTTATGGGTAGTCCAAATTTCGATACTATTAGTGATTTTCATTATTATGGTGAGAATTTAGATTTTACTTGTTTTGTAAGAATTAATGACATAAATGGTGATAATTATGATGATCTCTTTGTATGCCACGCTATAGATCAAACAATTTATGATCTGATTCTTGGTAGTGAAGAATTTAATTTTGATCCTGATTACTCATTTTGCAATGAATTTTGGATGTATGGTCTCTATTATGGTGGTGACTTAAACAACGATGAGTTTAGTGATATTTTATACAGATATAATAATGGTTATACTGGTTATGCTTTTGGAAATGAAGAAATAGAGTTTGTATTTAATGAGCTTTGTTCACATAGCACTTCATCTTTTCCACGACCGATAGATATTAACAATGATGGTTATGATGATATTGCTATACAATTAGAATGTGTTAATACCTATCAATATGAGGGATTAGTTAAATTTTATTATGGGGGAGAAAATATTGATCAGATAGCAGATATTACAATTGAAGGAGAGATACCGCATGCATATTTAGGAAGATCACTTTATCCAATTGGAGATGTGAATGGAGATGGTAAGAATGATATTCTCATTGCTACCGGAAAAGACTGTATGTCATCATTAGAATATGATTCTGCTTGGGTCTATACTTTTGCAGGTGATTTACCTATACAATATGGAGACATTGACCAAAATGGAGAAGTCCAAGCTTACGATGCTTCTATTGCTTTACAATATACAGTCGGTTTAGACCCAATTCCTGAAATAGACCCGCTTCCGTGGGAGGAAGAGACAATCCTAAGAGCAGATGTTGATGGAAATGAAGAAATTCAAGCTTATGATGCTTCACTTATTTTGCAATATGTTGTGGAAATAATCACTGAGTTTCCTGTTCAAGGTAGAAGACAAGAAACACCGAAATCAGAAGTTTCCATAAAGATAATTGATAATGAATTGATTTTCTCTACCAAAGGAAATCTTTATGGGTTTGAAGTAGAAATTGAAAATATGGGCATCACAAAATTTGAAACAGAAATGTTATCGTCAATTAATGAAAACAAAATAGCTCTTGCTTCAGCAGAACCAGTCACAGGGAAATTCTTGCGAATTTCAATGAAAAATGAAGAATGTAAAATTAAAAATGTAACATTAAAGATGATAATAAATACTGAAAAATTTGAAAAAGTAATTTCTCTTTTAATTAATAATAACCCAAAATTACCAAACAAAACTGTTTTACATTCAGCTTATCCAAACCCTTTTAATCCAACAACAACAATCAAATTCAGTGTTCAGGAAAATGAAACTGCAATGTTTGAAATCTTTAATCTTAAAGGTCAAACTGTTAAAAGTTATCCAATTTTCAACGCTGGTAATTACGAAGTAAACTGGAACGGAACAGATGACAATGGAAACAAAGTCACTTCCGGTGTTTTCTTCTACAAATTAAAATCTGAATCTGTTTTGCAGGTTCAGAAAATGTTGTTGCTGAAATAATTAAATTCTCCGCTCGTTAATTGAAAAAGAATTAGCGAGCGGAATTTTGAACTTATGATGATAGTCTCGGGTATTTGGCGGTAACATAGTGCACACGCCAAAAAGAAGGCGTGTCGCACTTGCACATTATGTCATTTAGCTGTTTAGCACTTTAAAGTTATTTGATTGTAACTAAA
>JAOZMQ010000168.1 GCA_029934195.1 Candidatus Cloacimonadota bacterium
ACAGATCATTGAAAAAAGAGTTGAAAATTCCAGTCATGGTTTAAGAGTTGCAGGCATCGAAGTTGTCTATAATAATCAAAGAGAAAACTTTGATAAAGTAACCAGTCTATTAATTGGAGATGAACCTTGGCAACCAAACAAGATTTATAAATTAGCAACAACAGATTTTCTTATGCAAGGAAATGCCAGATTAACCATGTTGACAAAGATTAAAGAAGATAAAATCACACGACTCGAAATAAGTCTTCGTGATGAAGTAATTAGCTATATTAGAAAAAATTCTCCTGTCTCAAGTAAAATTGATAAAAGATGGAAACGAGATGATTCTTCACAAATCTCTCCTGAATTATCCAGTTCGCTAATGTATGAATCCTTAAAAAAGAAATAAATCTCATTTGTGTTATAACCTTTGCATTTATTATTTCAAAAGTTAAATGAGGTTAATTGTATTATGTTTATTGTTTTCACCCTTTGAAATGATCGAAAGAAATTTCAAAGGGTGATTTTTTTTTCAGAATTCCTGACTTCTATGATTTTATTTGAAGAAATAAATAATGGGAAGCCAACAATAAAAAGACCGAAGTCCCTGCTATCGCGAGGAACTCCGGTCTTTTTGTTCTTCATGTGAAAAACTTGGTGGCATCTGAAATCATTGAGGACAAGTGTTCTGAATTTTCGTTCGAATATTAATTATCAGTTAAACTCGCACGTATTCTTTCAGCCAAAATTTCAGATGTAAATCCAAATTTTTGGTACAATTCTGTTGGTGAACCGGATTCACCAAAACGATCTCCAATATTAATTAGCTCCAATTTTCTGGGACTATTTTGTGAATAATAAGTAGAGATAATACTTCCTAAACCACCTGCTTCAAGGTGTTCTTCTATAATAAATATTGGTTTTGAAGACGGAATTTCATTTAGCATTTTTTTATCAAAAGGTTTGATTGATGAGCAATTAATAACAGTTACTTCTATCTTTTTTTCCAATAATATTTTAGTAGCCTTCATTACTTCAGCTCCGATTGTTCCGTGAAAAAGCAAATAAGCATCATTTCCTTCTGATAATTTTTCCCATCTTCCAACTTGAAATTCAAAATCTTTTCTTATCAAAATTTCAGTAGCTTCTCTTGCTAACCTTACAAAAACAGGTCCTACGATATCAGACGCTTTAATTATGATTTGAAATGCTTCATTTGCATCGACAGGTGAAAATACTTTCATGTTTGGTAATAAATTCATTAAGGCAATATCTTCAATAGCTTGATGACTTCCCCCGTCAGCTCCAACTGATAAACCGCCATGAGAACCGATGATTTTTACATTTAGATTTGAAAAACAGATTGTATTTCTAATTTGATCAAAAGCACGTCCAGCAACAAAAACTCCATAAGTTGTTGTAAAAGGAATTTTTCCCATAAGACTCAAGCCAGCAGCTACATCAATCATATTTTGCTCAGCAATTCCACATTCAATAAAACGATTCGGAAATTTTTCAGCAAACCAATTTGAGCGTGTAGATTTTGATAAATCAGCGTCAAGTACAAAGATTTTTTCGTTTTTATGCCCAAGTTCAATAAGAGCTTTTCCAAAACCATCTCTTATCGGAACAACATCACCAATATTGAAAGGATTAATCATTCTAATTCCTCCAAAGCTAATTGTAGTTCAATTTTAGAAGGAGATTTTCCATGCCATCCTGCAACATTTTCCATAAAACTCACTCCTTTACCTTTGATGGTTTTGGCTATTATTACGGAAGGTTTAATGGATTTTTTTGCTTCAATTGTTTTATTTACAATATCAGTAATTGAATGACCATCGCAGGTAAGAACATTCCAATTAAAAGCTGAAAATTTTTCCTCAATTGATTTCATTGACATTACTTCATCTGTTGAGCCATCAATTTGTAAATCATTTTTATCAATAAAAGCAATGAGGTTATTTAATTTGTAATGAGCTGCAAACATTACAGCTTCCCAAATTTGACCTTCGTTTAGCTCTCCATCTCCGTGTAAAGTGTAAACAATGGATTTCATATTGTCTTTTTTTAAAGAAAGAGCCATTCCACAAGCTATTGATAATCCTTGTCCAAGCGAACCTGTAGATACTTCTATACCAGGACATTTTAACGAGTTGGGGTGACCTTGTAATGGTGAATTGATTTTCCTGAAAGTTGATAACCAGTTTTCAGGGAAATAACCGGACATTTGTAATATGACATAAAGTAAAGGAGCGGCGTGACCTTTTGATAAAATAAAGCGATCTCTATCTTTCCAATTTGGATTATTTGGATCGTGATTCATTAAATAGAAAAAAAGAGAGGTTCCGATATCTACGGAGGAAAGCGATCCTCCCGGATGACCGGAACCTGCATTAAAAATAATCTCTAAAGTTTTTCTGCGAATCTGTTTTGCTATATTTTCCAATTCAATGAAATTCTTCATAAAAACTTCCTTTGGTTATATAAATGTAAAAGGACAGAAAAATATCAACAACTAAATCAGAATATTATTTTCTTTTTTTATGTCTGTTTTTACGCAATCTTTTTTTTCTTTTATGAGTATTAATTTTTCCTCTTTTTCTTTTTTTTCCACAAGGCATATATTCCTCCTATTTTTCAGTTAACATATTTTGGTTACCTTCTGCAATCTCATCTTTAAAAGCACGAGAATATTTAAAAGTTGGTAGTACTCTTTCTGGAACAGGGACTTTAGCAGAAGTTTTTGGGTTTCTTCCAATTCTTGGTTTTCTTACTTTTAGTTTAAAAGTTCCAAATCCTCTGATCTCAATGTGATTCCCTTCTTTCATACTGTCTTTTACAGCTTCTAAAAAAGTATCAACGACTATTGCTACATCTTTGCGAATAATACCTGTTTGTTCTGATATTGACTTAACTAAATCAGCCTTTGTCATTGTTTATCTCCTTAACTATCATTATTAATATCTTCATTTTTTTTTAGTTAGTTCTTTCGTCAAGTTTTTATTTTACAATTATATATCTCTTATAAGGAAATAATTGTAAGCAGCTAAAATGATTTTTAAAAAAGAATAAAATAAAGTCATGTTGTCAATATTTCTATAATATCTATTTAAACGCTTCCATTCCTGAAAAATCTCGATAGAAATCAAAACTTTTTAAAATTCGTTTATCCTTTTCTGTTTCTTCTCCGGCAATGAGTCTTGCTACAATTTCTCCAAGACCGGGACCCAGCATAAAACCTTGTCCGCACATTCCAACAAGATTCATATAATTTGGAACTTCTTTTGTAAATCCAACTATTGGAAATCCGTCTGAAGTCATTGGATACTGTCCTCTCCAAGCTCTTCTAACTTTCAGGTTTGCAAGTCGTGGATAAAGCGAAACCATTCTTTTTGCAATTTGTGGGAAAAAAACGGAAGTAGCTTCATCATCAATCCCCCAAATAGAGGGATTTGGAGTGATACAGAATACAACTTGTCCTTCGCTATTTTGGTAAAAATAAAAATTATTTGAACCAGGACCTTTTCTTAAATCAACAACCATTGGTTCCATGAATTTTTTTACCGGTTCTGTAATTGCCGCTTCATGATTATCAGGTGATACATTGAGATCAATACCGATCATTTTACCAATATCATTTGCATAATTACCGGCAGCATTGATGACATATTTGCAACCATAACTGGCTTTATCTGTAACAACTTTCGTGGCTTGATTATCTATTACAATAATATTATTTACTTTTTCATTGAATTTAAATTCAGCTCCCAATTCTTTACTTCTAAAATACCAGGCATTGATTGCGAGAAGATTTGAAGCAGACCCATCATTTGGAGAAAAAGTTGAACCTCTTAAACCTTCCATTTTTATTCCCGGTACTAACTTTTGATATTCTTCCGGTGAAATCCATTTAATATTTAAACCAAAACTTTGTTGAATTTTCAGTAAATCTTTAAGAACTTTTTCTGTTTTTTCATCATAAGCCGGAAAACTATATCCATTAGAACTCCATCCAATATTGGTCCCAAATTTTTCTTCCCAAGTAGAAAAAATTTCAATACTCCTCAAACAAGTTTGAATTTTGCCAAAATCAGAATGAGTTGCTCTAATTCCCCCAATAGCTTTTTTATTATTTCCTTGCCCTGGTGCCGAAAGAGAATCTATACAAAGAACACTCATCTTTTTTTCTGCAATTGCCATTGTTGCCGGAACTCCTACTGATCCTGCTCCGATAATGATTACATCATAATTCTTCATTTTATTTCTCCTTTTTTCCGGCAAAAATTCCAAGTGGAACTTCTACAAAAACAGGTCGTTTTTTGTTTGGAATAATCATTTTGGTTAGAATACTTTCTTCGCGAAGTATTTGTCTCGCAAGATTATCACAAGTTTTTGCCCCACAAGCACCCATTCCCAATCTTGTAATGGCTTTGATTTGATTCAAATCCGTGATACCTTGTTTTACCAGTTTACGAACATCGCCGGCTGTAATTCTTTCACAAAGACAAACAAAAGAATCATCTGATAAAGATTCTGAAATTATTGGTTTAGAAAGAGGTCTTGATACTTCATCAAGTTGAATCTGAAAAGAAACAACCTGTTTGGCAATTTCTCGTGGAGTCTTTAATTTAACAAGTTGAACTTTATTTGCTTTGTTTTCAAGGATTTGGGTAATCTCAAGATCATCAAGGAAATCTCCGTTAATATCTACAGCTTTAACCTTTTCACCTACTTTTACTTTTATATTTCCAACTTCGTAAGGAACGGTTACAATTGGAAATTCTTTATTTTTCCGATAATCTACAAGCGTAATTGCAAGCCCCGGACAAATTGCGACACATTTACCACAACCAATACATTCTCCCGTAAATTCAGGAAAATCCATAATAGGATCAGCTTTCATTGTAATTGCATTTGTTGGGCAAGAAGTGCTGCAAGGGTTACAAGGAATTTCTTGAAGGCAGAAAATATTTGGCATAATACCTTCTTCTTTTGGTAATGGAGTATATTGCTTCAATTTTCCCGGATGAGATTTTAATATTTGTGCTTTTGTTAACCAAGTTTCAGGTATATTTTCATTGGTTGCTTTTAAAAATTTTGCGACTTTAAGACCGGCAATTTTTCCATTAAACATAGCTGAAGATGCCTCTGCAATTTCAAGAGCATCACCGGCAGCAAAGATTGGAAGTTCAGCAATTTCTGCTTCAAGAGTAAATTCCGAAAGACTTTCTAAACCGACAGCTACGAGAATAGTATCACATTCAAAAGATTTTTCAGTTTCTTTTATTGGTTTGAAATTTTTGTCTATCTGAACAATTGTAATTGATTCTACATTATCTTTTCCGTTTGCAGAAAGAATGGAATGAGAGGTATAAATTGGTACTCCGAGTCGTTTTAATTTATCTTCATGAACTTTGTATCCACCACATTTTGGCATTGCTTCCACCAATCCGACAACTTCTATTCCTGCTTGGAGAGCATGATAACCGGCAATTAATCCAACATTTCCACCACCAATAATAAATATCTTATTAGTTGGTCGTACTAAATCTCTATTAACCAAAGTTTGAAAAGCTCCGGCACCATAAATTCCAGCAAGATAGTTTCCAGGAAATTTTAGGAATTTCTCTCTTGCTCCGGCTGCATTGAGTATTACTTTGGGTTTTATAAGTTTATATTCTCCATCTTTTACAACACCAACTTTCTTATCTGAAAAAACATAAAGAACAGTACTATTGATCCAGCAGATTACATTTTTATTACTTAAAACTTTTTCAGCAAGTTTTTTACCAATATCATTTCCACGAGTTCCGGCATAAGAATCTTCAACAGAACCAAAAAATTTGTGTGTTTGTAATACAAGTTTTCCACCAAGAACATCTTTATCATCAATAATCATTGTAGGTAAATTATATTCTGATAATTTAATGGCTGCCGATAAACCAGCAGGTCCGCCTCCAATAATCAAAACGTCTGTTTCAAATTCTTCAATGTCAGATAAATCTGGAACGTCTTGTAAATCAGGAAGCTCTGGAAGTCCTTCCGCACTTTCTACAAACATGTTTTCTTTAACCTTTGTCATACAGGATTTTACAGACATTCCATTTGCAATAACAGTGCATCTTGCACATTGACCATTGGCACAAAATATTCCTTGAGATGAACCGTCTTTTGGATGATGTCCAAATACTTTTATTCCATTTGCAAATAATGCAGATGAAATGACTTCACCTCGTTTTGCTTTTAATGGAGTTTTATTCCAATAAAATTGAATTTCTTCCCTTTCTTCAATTGATAGAACAGGATGTTCATAAATACGATTACTATCCATTAATTTTCTCCTGAAATATGATTTTATTTCACTTAAAATTTTATCAACGAATTCACTGTCAAGAAAAAGAAAAATCTCTAAATTTATGGATAAAAAATGCGGATAAATAAATTCAGTACTCCCTGATCTGATAATTATTTTTTTTGTTAATCCTATAAATAATTAATAGTTCAGAACTCCAGACCTCATCGTTTTCTTTTTTCGCTAATTCTGTAAATAGTCTCTGAATGAAAAGGAATTTTTTAACCATGAAGAAAGATTAATTGGGAAATTATTTATTCTTCAGCTTCATAGAAGCAACATCTATGTAGTCCAATGTGTTAGCGTTGGGTAAAGAAAAA
>JAOZMQ010000169.1 GCA_029934195.1 Candidatus Cloacimonadota bacterium
TTTTCTTCATGATCTTCTGTCCTTCATGGTTAAAAAATCCTTTTCGTTCAGATACGATTATAAATCAAGTAAACGGTAAATCCAATCAACAAAATTTACATTATTTTGTATTTTTTTTGTTCTATTTGAATCATTAAGATTCTTGTCTAAATTTTCTGCTTGAGTTAAAAATGATTTTGCCTCAATTATTGTTTCTTTTTCCAATAGAAAATCTTTTTTTGCTTTTGCTTTCAATCTTTTCTTTTCATTCTGTGCTTTTGTATTATCTATTTCAGAGATTCTCTCTGAATAATTTGTTCGTTTTTTAAATTCTCTCAACTTATAAAATCCAAGATTATTAAGTTGCCAGCAAATGATTTCATCATCTTTAAGGATTTTTGCAATTTTTAGTGCTTTTTCACCATATATCATAGCTTCAGAATAATTTTCTTTTGCAGAAGCATTTGATGCAAGTTTGCGTTGTTTTTCAAGTTCTTTTCTCAAATCAATGGCATTATCTTTTACTTGCTTCTTTTTCTCAATTTTTAATTTCTTTTTTTCTTGTTTTTTTTCGATTTTTACCTTTTTCTTTCTTGGTTTCTGATCTTTGTTTAGTGGACAACAACTCGCAAGTACAATGAGACAAATTCCAATAAATACATATAATTTCATTAAAACCTCCATTTTTTTTGAAGCTCTTATTATTGACTTATATAACGTCAACATTTTTTTTTGTTACACTTAGTCGCTGTAAAAAAAACAACATTTACAAATCAGAGAGACTCCTTATTATCAGAACGAAAACTATTTTTTGTGTCGCTCTTTTTGATGTCGCTTCTATGCAGATAGAAAACAAAAATTTTCCAATTTATCTTTCTTCATGATCTTCATTTCCTTCTTGGTTAAAAAGTCCTTTTCCGTTCAAATACTATTTATTTAGATTGATCTCAAAAAATTACTAAATTAAGAACAATCTCTTTGACAACTCTGTAAGTCTTAAAATATGTGACTATTATTGGAAAATTTAACAAAAAAAATAAAAAAAATGATAGGAGAAACTATGACATTGAAAACATTTTTGGGTGGTGTTCATTCTCATGATTTCAAAGAATTCTCCAAATTGTCCGCAATTGAGAAGTTTCCGCTTCCCAAGAAAGTAGTAATTCCACTTTCTCAACATATCGGTGCACCCTCAAAACCGATTGTGAAATTAGGAGACACAGTTCTTACCGGACAGAAAATTAGTGAAGCCGGTGGTTTTGTTTCTATACCAATGCATGCCAGTATCTCTGGTAAAATTACAAAGATTGCGAAATTCGCACATCCGGTTGGTAATTTGCAAATGGGAATAGAAATCACCGGAGATGGAGAAGACAAATGGATTGATCTTGTGGATGAAGAAAACTACATGAGTTTATCTATTGATGAAATGAAAAAGCGTATTGCCGAAGCTGGTGTGTGCGGAATGGGTGGAGCCGGATTTCCAACTCATGTAAAACTTTCACCTCCTACAGGAATAACAATTGATACTGTTATTCTAAATGGTGTTGAATGTGAACCGTATTTAACAGCAGATTATCGATTGATGTTGGAAAGAGCCGAAGATATTATCAAAGGTTTGAAAATCATCATGAAAATAGTCAATGCTCCAAAAGGAATTATTGGTATTGAAGCTAATAAACCTGATGCTATCAAACTTATTGAAAAAATGGTCAAAAAAGAAAAAGGTCTCAAGGTTGTAGGTTTAAAAGTCAAATATCCTCAAGGTGCTGAAAAACAACTTATTTATGCAACTACCGGAAGAAAAGTTCCTAATAAAGGTGGTTTGCCAATGGCAGTAAATGTAGTTGTCAATAATGTTGCAACTTCTATTGCAGTTTACGAAGCAGTTCGATATAAAAAACCTTTAATTGAAAGGATTATTTCTGTTACAGGTCATATTGTAAAGGATCCTAAAAATCTTGAAGCAAGAATAGGAAGCTTCTATTCCGAGTTATTAGAATTTTGCGGAGGAACAAAAGATGATATTGGAAAGGTAATTTCAGGCGGTCCAATGATGGGATTTGCTATTCCAACTTTAGAAACACCAATGACAAAAGGATCATCCGGGTTATTATTGTTTGATAAAAAGGAAGCACAAAAAGATGTTGAACATACTTGTATTAGTTGTGGTGGATGTGTTGATGTTTGTCCTTTAAATTTAATTCCAAGTATCATGGTAAATTCCGTTAGATATGAAGATTGGGAAATGGCTGAGAAAACAGGTGTTATGGATTGCATGAAATGTGGAAGTTGTGCTTTTGTTTGTCCATCAAACATAAAATTAATTCAATGGATCGATCTTGGAAAAAGTAAAATTTTTGAGCTTAGAAAAGCAGAAAAAAAAGCTTAGATTTTAACAAAATTTAAGGTATTAAATACTAAATTAAAAATATAATTACACACTTTTAAGTGGAGGATTTATGAACAAAACCTATGCTGTTTCTGCGGCTCCGCATCTGCATGAAAAGATTTCAGTAAAATCTATTATGTGGCAAGTAGCTATAGCTCTTTTACCGGCAGTAATTGTCAGCGTGGTCTTTTTTGGATATAGAGCTTTGCTTTTGACAATGTACGGAATAGTCGCCGCAGTTATTACAGAAGCATTAATACAGAAAATGAGAAAAATCCCAATTTCTGTTTCAGATGGAAGTGCAGTTGTTACCGGAATGCTGGTAGCTTTTAATATTAATTCCGCTTCACCTTGGTGGTTACCGGTTATTGGTTCCGTATTCGCAATCGGAATTGGTAAACAAGTTTTTGGTGGACTCGGGCATAACCCTTTTAATCCGGCTTTATTGGCAAGAGCTTTTATGGTTGCTTCGTGGCCAACTCTTACGACTGCCGGTTGGGTAAAAACAAAATTAGGCTCAATAAACGGTCTCTCAAATATTCCCGCTGAATGGCCAGCAATAATTACTTCAGCGACACCTCTTGGAGTTGCCAAAGCTCTTCGAGATACTACAATGGTAAGTTCGAATATTGCCAATCTTGCAATGAATAAACTTGCAGGAACTGAAACAATTATGAAATTGTTTTGGGGAAATGTCGGTGGTGTAATCGGAGAAGTTTCTGCTGCAGCTTTATTACTTGGAGCAGCATATCTTGCCTATAAACACATTATAGGATGGAGAATTCCGGTTTCATATATTGGAACTGTTGCTGTTTTGATTTATATCTTTGGTGGGATAGACGGACTATTCTCTGCATCATTATTATTACCTGTATTCCATATTTTTGCAGGCGGATTGATTCTCGGAGCATTTTTTATGGCTACGGATATGGTAACTTCGCCGGTAACAAAAGCAGGACGAATTTATTTTGGTATTGGTTGTGGAGTAATTACAGTAGTTATTAGACTTGTGGGCGGATATCCTGAAGGGGTTTCGTATTCAATTTTATTAATGAATATTCTTGTTCCGTTAATCAATAAATTTACTATTCCTAAACCATTTGGAGAGGTAAAAAAATGAAATTCTATTTAAAACTCGGAGCAATTCTTCTTTTAATTGCCAGTATTGCCAGCGGGATTCTTGCAGTTGTGAACAATTTGACAGATCCGATTATAAAAAACAATCAGTTAGAAACCGAAAAATTAGCAAGAAAGGAAGTTCTTTCTTTGGCAATAACTTTTGAAGAGAAAATTGATAAAGATTTCAAATATTACTGTGGTAAAGATGATAACGGAAAAATTGTTGGTTACACATTTGTAGCTTTTGGTCCCGGTTATAGTAGTACAATTAAAACAATGGTTGGAGTAAATCTTGATTTTTCTATAGAAAACATTAAAATCATTTATCAAGCAGAAACTCCCGGATTAGGTGCGAATTGCTCGAATCCTGATTTCCCTGACAGATTTAAAACTCTAACTGTTAAAGATATGAAAGTGGATAAAGATGGTGGAAAAATTGCGAGTATTACCGGTGCAACTATTTCAACAAGGGCAATCTCCGATTCTATTAATAAAGGGTTAACTTCGCTTATAAAAGCGGTTACCAATAAGGAGGGAAAATAATGTCTGCGATGAAAGAATTTACTAAAGGATTTATAAAAGAAAATCCGGTTTTTATAATGGCACTGGGATTGTGTCCGACTCTTGCCGTTACATCATCAGTAGAAAATGCTCTCGGTATGGGTTTTGCAGCAACTTTTGTTTTAGTTGCTTCCAATATTTTCATTTCTCTTTTAAAGAATTTTATCCCATCACAAGTTAGAATTCCGGCATACATTGTTGTTATCGCTTCTTTTGTAACAATTGTGGATATGGTAATGCATGCGTTTTTACCACCTTTACATGCTAAGCTTGGTTTGTTTATTCCTTTGATTGTGGTTAATTGTATTATCCTCGGAAGAGCAGAAGCATTTGCCAGCAAAAATAATGTTTACAAATCAATACTTGATGGCTTAGGAATGGGACTTGGTTTTACTTTTTCTCTCACAATTCTTGGAGTTATCAGAGAAATTCTTGGAGCCGGTCAATTACTTGGCTTCAATGTTTTACCTTCATCTTATCAACCAATGTTAGTTGCTATTTTGGCACCGGGGGCATTTTTTACTCTTGGTTTTATTATGGCAGTTATTAATTTGGTAAAGAAAAAATAATATAAGGAAGTATTAGATGGAATTTTTATCAAGAATATTTACCATAGCTATTGCCTCAATTTTTGTGCAAAACTATGTATTATCAAGATTCCTTGGACTCTGCCCTTATATTGGAGTTTCCAAGAAACTTGATTCAGCAGCAGGTATGGGAATGGCGGTCATTTTCGTAATGACACTTGCTTCAACCTTTACATGGCTAATTCATAATTATATTTTAGTTCCTTTGGGAATTGAATATTTACAAACGATTGCCTTTATTTTGACAATTGCTTCTCTTGTACAATTTGTAGAGATGGCAATTCAAAAAATGGCTCCGGCATTATACAAATCGCTCGGTGTATTTCTCCCACTCATCACAACGAATTGTGCAGTTTTGGGAGTTGCAATTTTAAACATTCAATCAACTTGGCCAAACGGCGATAAATTCAATTTTATTTATTCTGTTCTTCAGGGATTTTTTGCTGGAGTAGGATTTACTTTTGTATTGGTTCTTATGGCTGGAATCCGCGAAAGATTAGATAAAGCAGAAGTTCCGGAATCAATGAAAGGTATGCCTATATCCTTTATTGTTGCCGGATGTATGGCATTGGCTTTTCTCGGTTTCGCCGGATTAAAATTCTAAGGTAGAGGGAGAAGATATGAATATTATATTAATTCCCATAGTTATTGTTGGTGGACTTGGATTACTTTATGGATTATTTTTAGCTTATGCTTCCAAAGTTTTCCATGTTGATATTGATCCAAAAATAGGAAAAATTATTGAAGCTTTACCCGGAGCAAATTGTGGAGCTTGTGGACAGCCCGGATGTGGCGGTTACGCTGAAGTCGTTGTAAACGAAGGTGCGGATATTACACTTTGTGCCCCCGGTGGCAAAGACACCGCTAAAGCAATTGCAGAAATTATGGGCATGAAGGCAAGTACAAAAGAAAGAAATATTGCTGTAATTCATTGTCAAAGTGGTGGCATAAACAACACTTTCTTTAAATATGAATATCAGGGAATCCCAAGTTGTAAAGCAGCAGTTCAAATTGCTAACGGTCCAAATCTGTGTAATTATGGATGTGTTTTTCAGAACGATTGTGTAGATGCTTGTGTTTTTGATGCCTTTACTATTGATGAAAACGGTATGCGAATTATTGATTCAGATAAATGTACCGGTTGTGGTGCTTGTGTAAAAGCTTGTCCGCGTAATTTAATAGAACTTGTACCAATAAGTAAGAAGGTTCATATTTTATGTTCTTCTCATGATAAAGGTGGAATTGCTAAGAAAAGTTGTGGAAGTCAAACTGCCTGTATTGGTTGCGGTATGTGTATGCGAAAATGTCCAGTTGGAGCAATTTCAATGAAGGATAGCCTTGCAGTTATTGATTATGAGAAATGTATTAATTGTGGATTATGTGCGACAGTATGCCCAACAAAATCCATAATCGATCCTCTTGCAGGAAAAAGAAAAAAGGCATTTATTATTGAAGAAAATTGTATTGGATGTACTATTTGTGCAAAAAAATGTCCAGTTGATGCAATTTCCGGAGAATTGAAAAAGATTCATAAAATCGATCCTGATAAATGTATTGGCTGTGAAATTTGTGTTGCAAAATGCCCAAAGAAAACAATTGAAATGAGATAAAATCTCTGTTAATAGAAATTTAAAATAGCTGATTCTTTAATCAGCTATTTTTTTTGATGTATAGAATTCCACTCAACCCAATGATTTTATGTGACAGCAGTTTTTTTAATGAATGAAAAAGACTGGAGTAAAAATTCTTTTCGCAAAGTCGCAAAGGGAAGAACGCAAAGGTAAATTCAGAACACCTGACCTCATAGATTTTAGAATGACCCCAATTTTTGGGAAAGAAAAAGTAAAAAATCCCGGAAAAACGTACTCGTTTTAAACGTACCCGTTTTATTCCTCGTGATAGCTCAAAAACTCCGTTTTTGCAGGGACTTCGGGATTTTTTGAACGTATGCAGATTTGTAAAAAAGATGGGTCACATTAAA
>JAOZMQ010000170.1 GCA_029934195.1 Candidatus Cloacimonadota bacterium
TATGAAGCTGAAGAATAAATAATTTCCCAATTAATCTTTCTTCATGAACTTCTGTCCTTCATGGTAAAAAAGTCTTTTTCGTTTAGATATTATCTAATATACAAAGCTTATTTCTTAACTACTCATGTTACTTATTTTATCTATCAGTAATATTTCTTGACGGATAGTTTCTTTAAAAAATATAAGTTTTTCAATTAATTTTGGTTTATGAACTTTTTCATATTAAGATGGAATCTCGTGAAATTCGAGAACAGCCCCCGCTACTGTAAATAGTTGCAAAATCTTTTATTACCACTGTCTGTAAAGATGGGAAGGAAAAGATGTTAAGATCAGCTAAAGTCAGGAAACATGCCAAAATAAAAAAAACAGCTTAGAGCTTTCGGTGGGAGAGCGTGGCATGTTGATCATTTCAATTTGATCTGCCCGTTTATCTCCTCCAAAAAAAAGGAGAAGAAAATGAAATCAGTCAAAAAAACAACCATTCTACTTGTTTTTTTATTCGTTGGTACACTTTATTGTACAAATGCTTATGTAGTCAATTCTAACACACAAACATTGTCTGAAATTAATCTGGAAACAAATTCTGTTAATAATTCCTTTGCAGAATTAGGACAGTATTCCTCAACTGCTCCAAACAAATCAGCAATAACAGATGAATTTATTTATACTGTCATAACTTATGAAAACAGTGTCCAAAAAATATCTTTAGATGGAAGCTTAATCAGAGATTATATTTTCCTTGAAGATAGTGCGAGTCCAAATGATATAATGATTGTAAATAATTTTGCTTATGTAACAGGAAATACAACCTACAAAGTTTACAAAATTGATCTTTCTATTGATGAAGTTGTAGCTGAAATTGTAGTAGGAAAATCACCACAATCAATGACTTATAAATCTGGATTTCTTTTTGTATGTAATACCGGTTTTGATTTATCTACTTATGAATATGATTCCGGTACTGTCTCTGTAATTAATCTCGAAGATTTTTCTATAGAATCAACAATTGATGTTGATTTGAATCCTCAAGGAATTACAATTGCAAATAATGATATTCATGTAGCTTGTACTGGAAATTATGGAGATATTAGTGGTAAAATTGACATTATCTCGCTTTCTTCACTCGAAGTTATCAATGTGATTGATATTGGTGGAACACCGGGATCAATTGATGCTTCAAATAATGGAAAGGTGTTTGTGGCAAATTCTTGGCCTGCTGGAATTTATGTTTATGATGAAATAACTCTTGAGATTGAAGTCACACCTGAAGATGAAATTTTCGCCGGCGGTAATTGTGTTAATGCTTTTGAATCATATCTCGCAATTGTAGATGCTGCTGATTATGTATCAAATTCAATTGTCTATTTTTATCAACTTTCTGATTTTAGTTTAATTCAGCAATTTGAAGTTGGAGTAGGTGCAACAGATATTAAATTTTCGAATGAATATGTGTCAAATACTGATACAAATTCTTCACCTATTGTTTCAAAAATCAATGTCTATCCAAATCCATCAAAATCTTCTTTCAATTTTGATTATCAATCAACCAATTCACGCATAACAACAGAATTTAATAACTTAAAAATAAAAATCTTCAATATAAGAGGACAAGAAGTTCAAGAGATTCATTCATCAAATAGTGTTTTAAAATGGAATGGGAAAGATGAAGAAGGAAAAATATGCGGAAGCGGAATATATTTTTGTCATCTTATGGAAAACGAAAAAATCATTGCTTCAAAAACACTTACTTTAATAAAATAGTATCGTCAAAAAATATCAAGAGAGGCATTGGTCTCTCTTTTTTTTCATCTCTTTTGAAAATTAGTCAAAAAAATAACCGCAATCTTTGCGGTTTAAAAAAAATCATTTTATCGAAATGCTCAAAAGATATTTCAAGTGGAAAAAAATATTTATTCACTCAAATAGTCGTTGCCAAATTTCTAATTCTTCCCCAATTGCATTGTGACAAGTATTACAAATAGGCATATAATACTCATTGTTTTCCGGTTTTTTGCTCAAAAAAATAACGCCACAGTTAATACATTGAATTTCAGCTGTTAAGTCTTTTCCCAATGGACATGTAAGATCTTCATTTTCAGGAAATTTTTCATTATAGAAATATTTTTGCACTTTACAAGGAGTCAAACAATTTTCACATCTGAAAACTTCCCATCGGTTTTTATAAATTCTTCTTACTTCATTGGAATATAGTTTACTATAAAAACGAAAAGCAAGTTTAATAAGAAAATCAACTTTAATTTTATCAACTACTTTTTCAGGATTATCAACTTTAATAATACCTTGATTGATAATTAACTCATCAAGATATTTTTTTAGAAGTTTATAATGAATATTTTTCATAAAAATTTACACTATTTTTCTCATACTACAACAAAATTTCCATAATCTTATCTACAGTTCCTTCAATAGCTTCTTGACTATCATAAAATCCGTTAGCGACTTTTTGTTTAATATCATTAATTTTTGTTAAATCAATTTTTTCTTCTAAACCTTTGTCAATTCTTTTTACATCGGATAAATACTTATTTTTCTGAACATTTTTCTGTACTTCATTTGCAATTTCTTTATTACTAAAGATTTTATCAGAGACAATTTCATCAAATTGGTCTGAGAAATAAAATCCTTTTTCAATATTTTCTCTTACTTCGTCAAGTTTTTCATTTCTCACCTCGTCAAGAGATTCTAATTTTTCCATTGCAAATCTCAACATGGATTCAGTTTCTTGAAGTTTCTTGGCTTTAGAAGAAAAATCAACTTTATCAGAATTTGAATCATTAGCAATTCTATTACTATCTTTTTCAATTCTGTTTTTCTTATTGTTAGCAACTTCTTTCGTCTTATCATTCAAAATTGAATGCTGACTTATCTGAGATACTATTTTATCAACAGTCATACTAAACCTCCATTGCTCACCTCTTTTTTGTAAGCAGATATGTCAAGAAGATTATACAAATCGTCTAATTGCATGTTCTGCAACTTGTTGCTTGTTCACAACTTGAGCTTCAGAATATTTTGGATTGTTTACAATTTCATCAAAAGCTGATTTGAGTGTTTCCAGAATGGTAATAGCCTTTTCTATCATTTCTGAGTCATTGCTAATATTAGCTTTTGTAAGATGCTTTCCTAAAAAAATATATATACCACGGAGATTCTTGGCAATACTTTTACCTTTTTTCATATCTAAAGAATAATTCAATTCATCAATAATATTTTGTGCTTTATTAATAAATTTCCCTTTATTAAAATAATCTTTTCTACCAGAATAGATAATTGCTTTGTTCAAGAACGTTATTGCCCCAGAGTAAAGCATAACCACAATTTTACCTCTGTTTGTAGTGTTCACATTAACCTTTTTATAAGCTAATAATCTGCTATCCATGAATCCTCCAAAATATTATACAGATGATGGTAGAGAACTTAATTGCTGTTGAAGAGTTGACATTTGACCATTATAATTAGTCAAACTAACTTCTAAATTTGCAAAACGAGCTTTTAATCTACTTTCTACCATATCAACTCTATCATTTTCTCTTCCAATTTTATTTTCTATGTTTTCCATTATGTTTTCGTAGTTTTTTGTTAAAACTTTAATGATTCCTGCATCTTCATCCAATAAAGTTGTCATTTTATCATAATACTCTTGTGCTTTACCGAATTTTAATCGCAATGTACCTTCAAGAGTCGTACTTGCTCCACCAGTTACCTGAACTGCAAGTCCTTTTGCATCACCGGTCATTGCAGTAAGAAATTTTCCAGTACTATCAATAGTTAAAGTTCTTCCATCTGCTTCTGTTTCACCATCATACCAATAAATTCCACTTGTAGCATCTCCGCTAGCATCGACTTCAATTTTATAATTATATTTTCCTTGTTGAGTTAATCCTGTACAACTTGAAAAGGAAACATTGGTGTTTGAACTTACCCCTTCTTTATTTGCGGCAAAAAATGAAACGACTTCATCTGGTTTTTCTTTTAAAGCTTGCAAAAATATTTCTTCGTCCAATTCGAGTTGTTCATTTTCTCCAGTTGCTATTCCAATTTGACCTAAAATAGTGAATGAATCTACTCCATCCTCAAATCCAATTCCAGCTTGAGAAACATATAGTTTCAATTCACTTTCGATAATTTGCACACTATAATTCCCAACCAACATACCGGATGCCCCGTAAACTGCTTCTCCTTTTTCATTCTCATTAACTTTAGTAATGTTATTAATATAATCCATAGCTTCATTATATGCATCAATAAAATCTTTAACTTTGTCTAACATTTCGTCAGTATCATTAGCAATAGTAATTTCTGTACTACCAGCAGATTTTAATGATAAAGAAGCACCGTCAATTAAATCTGTTATGAGATTTGAACTACTTTGGATATAAGTATCATCAGAAGGATATCCATCAAGTTTTACCTGAGAATTTATCGCTGATTGTGTTTCAGAAAAACTTCCAGCAGAAAATACTCCAGCACTAAAAGTAGAAAAATCAATATCCTCAATTTTATTAGCAGCACCACTTTTTGTTCCGGTTAGAACCAAATGATAGGCGTTTGATGATCCAGTTCCATCATTGATAATTGTAGCTTTTACTCCCGGATTTTCAGGATCTTCATTAATTAAATCTGTAAGATCTTGGAGTGTAGAATCCTTTGGAACACTTATTGGAGCTACAGTTATACCACCAAAAGAATAGCTGAAAAGACTATCATCAATAGTTGTAACAGCTGTAGTGTCTTTATCTGAAAATCCAGAATGAACTTCTTTCTCTGCTTGTGCTAACCCACTATCCTGCCCCAATTGAACATCAGGATGAAAAACATCTATTGCAAAAGAATCCCCATTATTAAGAGTTTTTGTCAAATCTTCCGTATTAACAGTCAATTGAATTCCTTGAGTAATATCGACAACAATATCAGTATTGATATTACTTTCTGTGCTGATAACAGCGGTACCAGTTGTACCTTCGACATTATCATACCATTTTAAATCAATTGAATCTGTTCCAATAGTTTTTGTACCTGAACTTAGAACTTCAAAAGTTAGTCTTTTATTCACATGACCTGTATATGTCCCACCGGCAGTTAAAGTTGCTGTCCCTTCTTTATCAATTTCTTCAACAGTGTTTTGAATCTGAGATTGATTAAAACTTAAATCGGAATCATCGCTAATAGAAGAAAACTGTCCTGAATTACCGCCAACTCCTGCAATAATTCTTAGCCTATATCCTTCATTAGATGAGTTATCAAAATTAATTTCAGTTGTAGCATTAGAACCTTGTAAAGAAAGTTCAGAATCAACTGCTGTTTTCACTTCTTCAAGAGTTAGCCCTGATACACCTCCATTCAACGATACTGATATGCTATTTCCTTCACCATCATCAAAGGCAAGAGTTTTATTGTCGCCTATTGCAACAACAAGTTCAGTATCTGAATTGTCAAATCCTCTTGAAGCAATTATATGTTTAGAATTTTTTGCAACTGAAAGATTGTATGCTCCTGGAACCGCTGAACTATCGACAGCAATATCTGCAACTGTACTAACACTTGTATCTGCCAATCGACTATAAAAACTACTATAAGATTTTAGTGTTTCAGAAGCTGTTGTAACAGATGACAGTTTTGTATTTAATTCTTTTAGTAAATCTGTTTTTTGTTGCCATTCTTCTTTCCAGCTTGTAAGTTTTCTAACCTGAAATTTTTCTGCTTCAACTAATTGGGAAATCATTGATTCAAAATCTATTCCCGAAGACAGACCGGAAAAACTTATATCTCCAGACATTTTTTACTCCTTCATTTATGTTATCGGATATACTTGAAAAATCTTTACTTCTTTTTCATAAAAATAATTATTCTTTCAAATTATGAATTTAGAAATATACTAAATCCAGAACACCTGATATCAAACTTATATTTTTGATAATTCTATAAATAACTAATAATTACCAAACTTTGTACTTATTCTTTGGCGATTTATTACATAATCAAAATGAAATTGCAATGCCAATGCCAAAAAGTAAATCAATAAATTGTTTAAAAATAGAGGTTTCTTTCAATAGGTTTTATAACAACAATTTCATCAGGAGCAATTCTTTTTAAACTCAAATTACGCAATTAAGCTGTAAAAAACTTTATAATATTCATGAGCGAAAACTAAGTTTTGTGGCACTCTTATAGATGTAAATACTCTGTGTCTTAGTAAATCTGATTTGCTTTTATCCATCGTTAAAGCATTGCACTACAAAGATGTTGCTTCTATGAAGATAGATAATAAATTATTCTCTAATTAATCTTTCTTCATTAACTTCACTTTCTTCATGCTTAAAAAGCCCTTTTGGGGTCAAAAATTATATAATTATAAGTTGCATTTTTCTAAGTAAAATTTACGCAAGGGAAAAATATTGCCTCTAAAAAACTACTGAATTATTATAACAATGAAATAAATTAATAATCTGAATTTTGATAAAACCATAAGAATTTTTTTCTTACTTTTTTGTTAATAGATGGAAATTATTTCCTTTAAAAACTATCTTGAGCACTAAATTCAGAACACCTGACCTCATAGATATTTTTCCCCGCTAATTCTCTAAATAGCTTA
>JAOZMQ010000171.1 GCA_029934195.1 Candidatus Cloacimonadota bacterium
CTCTACTTGAAAAATATGTTGAAGGAGATAATGAAAAAATGCTAAATCTGTCTTAATTATTCAGGATTTTGTAACGGAGGAAAAATGAAAATCTTTATATTAGGTTCTGGAAATTGGGGTACAACCCTCGGTATTTTATTTGCTCAAAAAAATGATGTCATTCTCTGGACTATTAATGAAGAGCAAGCTGAAGAAATCAATAAAAAAAGAGAAAATATTTTCTTTTTACCTGGGATTAAATTACCGGAAAACATGCAAGTAGAAAAAAAATATACAAGCGTTATAAATGAAGATGATATTATCATTATGGCAGTTCCATCAAGAAGAGTTAGTGAAGTATGCGATGAATTGATTGAACAAAACATAAAAAACAATATAATTGTAAATGTCTCAAAAGGAGTCAAACACACTACTTTGCAAACGATTAAAGATATTGTAAAGAAAAAGATTCCTACAGCTCGTTTTGCAAATTTATCAGGACCAACAATTTCTCGTGAGATAGCAGAAGGCTTACCGGCAAAAGCCATAATCGCCTCTGATGATATTGCTCTATTGTTTTATTTGCAAGAAACTCTGCAAAATAGTCTTCTGAAATTTGGATTTAGTAGAGATGTCGAAGGAATCGAACTTTGTGCCTCCTTGAAAGGATTAGTTGCCATTGCTGTAGGTATTGCCGATGGTTTAGGATTTAAAACAAATATTTTTGGATTAATAATGACTTACGGATTACAAGATTTTACCACAATTATGGAATTTTTAAATGTTCCCACAAAAACAGTTTATGGTATTGCCGGAATGGGTGATTTAATTACAACTTGTTTATCTGAAAATAGCCGAAACCGCAGATTCGGGAAATTTCTCGCACAAGGGAAAAATCGTGAAGATGCTTTAAAAGCCGTTGGTATGGTCGTAGAAGGAGTTTCAATGGCAAAAACAGTTCAAAAATTATCAAAATTTAACCTTTCAATTCCAATGATTTCTGTGATAACTCGCATTATTTTTGAAGAAAATATCGATATAAAAAAAGAATTAATGACAACCTTAAATTCTATTTAATGGTAACAACAATACAATAAACTTTTAGTCGTTGTTACAAAAACAGTTCAATATCATTTTGAATTCCTAATTTTTTTCTATGTATGAAAATCTTTAATATCAATGATGTTTACCATTTTCATGCCCTGTAAAAAAATCTTTGTCACATAGTATAGCTTATTTTGCAACAGTTCCTTAGAACAAATAATTACCTTTTGGAGAACAAATGAAAATATATTATCTAACGCCATTTATTAGTGCATTTATCGGATACATAACAAATTATGTAGCAATCATAATGCTATTTAGACCTTATAATGACATTAAAATTGGGAAAATAAAACTTTTTTCAAAAGGAGTTGTTCCCAAAAATCATAAAAAATTAGCTGATAAAATTGGAATGACAGTTAGTAATGAGCTGATTGCAACAAAGGATTTTATGGATAAAATAAATTCAGATAAAATCCAAATTATTCTTCGCAGATCTATTAGAAAAATAATTGATGAAATCATAAACAAGGATCAACCTTCTTTAAAAGAACTTATTCCAACTGGATTAGGTGAAATTTGGGATAAATTTATTTCAAAAGTTGCCGGTAAAATGGAATTACATTTTGAGCAAATGCTAAAATCATCTTCAACTCAGGAAAATATCAGTAAAAGTGTCGAAGACTTTATTAGAAGAAATAAAGACACTTCGATATTAGAAATTTTTTCTTCTTACCCTAAAATTGTAGATAAAATTGATTCTTCCTTAATTGAGTTAATAACTAATTCTTTACAGCAAGAAGAGTTAGCACTTGAAATTCAAGCATTATTAAGAAAAGAAACTTTTAATCTTTTCAATAGCAATAAAACAATTTCAGAGCTTATTCCCAATGAAATTGAGCCTTTAATAACATCACATTTACCCCTGATAAAAAATGAAATTATCTCAGAAATCAGAGTTATGTTGAAAGATGAACAAAATCAAGTGAAAATCAAAAAAATCCTTGTTCAATCATTGATGCAAACTTTACAAGACTCGCCTGATCTCGGAATGTTTTCTTCCTTTATTTCTGAGAATTTTATTGAAAAACAGGTTAATGTTATGGCTGAAAAAGGATTTATGATGTTAGATGATTATCTTATTTCTGATGAAATTTCTGAAAAAATAAATAATACAATTCAAATAAAATATCTTGCTTTAATCAATAAACCGGTAAAAGAAATTATTGGAAATCTCAAATCATCTCAAATAGAACAAGCAATTGTAACAATTTCAGATTTAGTATTAAAAGCTTCAAAACAAGAAAAAACGAAAGAAGTTATAACTCCAATTGTAAAAAATATTGTCCGAAGCTCATTGAGTAAAACGCCGGAAGAACTTTTCCTCAAAGATGATACTTCTATAAAAGAAATCAGTACATTCATCTCAAATGAAATTAATCTGTGGCTACAAAATTCTGACTTACATCAAACTTTGCAGAAACTTGTTTTATCACAAATCAATTATTATTATGAATATCCTATCGGAAGATTATCAAAGTGGATTCCTAAGAAAATTGTAAATCATTCAGAAGATGTTCTTGTAGAAAAAATAAACTTGATAATGAATGATAAACTCCCGGAAATAATTGAAAATATTGATATTAAATCTATTGTACAAGAAAAAGTTGAATCATTTCCTTTACCAAAATTAGAAAAAATCATCAGAAGTGTTGCCAATAAAGAACTCAATTATATCACAATTTTTGGCGGAATCCTTGGTTTAATTATTGGTCTAATTCAATTGCTTCTCATTCAATTGAGCTGAATTTTAAGACAGCAGATTTTCAGGACTGGTTATTTTACTTTCCGATAGATAGGTTAAAACCTATCTCTAAAACATTGAAAGTCCTTCGGATTAATTTAGTCTGATCCCGAAAACTGGGGTTATATTAAAATTATTGAGCCAGATGTTCTGAATTTATAATTCACAATTCACAATTATTTACCCCCATTTCTCGATAAATTCTAAAATTTTAATACTCTTATTTCCAATTTCGGTTTTACTGATTTTCCCATTGCTTGAAATAGTGAACTTAACTTTCAAATTTCCTGTTGATTCAAAACTTACCGGATAATCAAAGTTACTTATAAGTTCAGTAAGATTCTTTTTATTAGGTAGTTTTTTGCTTGAAAATTCTATAATTACAACTCCATTTCTAATCTTAAAAGAAGCTAACCCAATAGTTTTTGCAAAATGTCTTAATTTATAATAGATAATTGCCTGTTTTGCCGGTTCTGGTATGCTACCAAATCTATCTTTTAATTCAACAATTAATTGATCAAATTCTTCTGATTCTTTAAATTCTAAAAGCCTTTTATATATTTCTAAACGAACTTTTTCGTCATTAATAAATTCAGCTGGCAAGTAATGATCGCTTTCAATCCTGATATTTGTTATTGAAGCAATTGATTCTTCATCCCAAATACCATTAGGATTTTTCTCTTCAATGTTTTTAACAGCTCTCTCCAAAAGTCTATTGTAATAATTAAAACCGAGAGAATTAATAGCTCCACTTTGTTTTGTTCCAAGTAGAGAACCAGCACCACGGATTTCCATATCACGAATTGCAATTTGATAACCGGCACCAAGATATTCATAATCTGTAAGAGCTTCAAGACGCTTTCTCGCAATTTCCTGAATTTTGTTTGGTATTATTAGATAAGCATAAGCCCGGCGATTACTCCTTCCGACACGACCTCGCATTTGATAAAGTTGAGCAAGTCCAAAATTATCTGCACGATTAACGATAATTGTGTTAGCATTGGGAATATCAATACCATTTTCGATAATAGTTGTCGCAATAAGTACATCATATTTGTGATTTGAAAAATCAAGCATAACCGATTCAAGTTGCTTCTCTTTCATTTGCCCATGACCTACAATAAAACTAACCTTTGGCATTAATTTTCTCAATCCACTTGCAACACTGTCAATTGTCTGAACTCTATTATGGACAAAGAATACTTGACCACCACGATCAATTTCTCGATTAATAGCGTCTTTGATAATTTCTTCATCATAGGGTACAATTACAGAACGAATAGGAAGCCTTGCTTTTGGTGAAGTTTGCATCAGTGACATTTCTTTTAATCTGGAAAGAGCCATATTTAAAGTTCTTGGAATCGGCGTGGCAGACATATAAAGAGTATCAACATTTGATTTAAACTTCCTTATTTTATCTTTATGACGCACTCCAAATTTGTGCTCTTCATCAATAATAAGCAGTCCGATCCTTTTAAAGACAATATCTTTAGAAATTAATCGATGAGTTCCAATGGCAATATCAATCTCACCGGTAGTAATTCGTGCTAAATCCTTTTTCATATTTGCCTTAGAACGAAACCTGCTAAACATGGCTATTTCAACCGGATATTGAGCCAACCTATCTCTGAAAACTTGATAATGTTGTTCAGCAAGAAGTGTTGTCGGCACAAGAATTGCCACCTGAAAACCACTTACAACCGATTTGAAAGCAGCTCGAATGGCAACTTCAGTTTTCCCAAAACCAACATCTCCGCAAAGTAATCTTTCCATTGGAAAATTTGCTTCCATATCTTGTTTAATTTCATTTGTCGCTCGAACTTGATCCGGTGTATCTTCATAGATAAAAGCATCTTCCATTTCAGTTTGCCAAGTTGTATCCGCTTGACAGGCAATTCCTTTACGCAATTTTCTCTCTGCATAAAGATTGACGAGATCTTCCGCAATCAATTCAATATGTTTTTTTGCTTTTGCTTTTGCCGATGCCCATTTTTTCCCGCCAAGTTTATGAATTGATGGTAAAAATCCTTCTTCCGAAACAAACCGTGAAACAAATTGTAATTGATAAGTAGGAACATAAATTTTGTCATTTCCGGCATAAGTAATTGACAAACATTCAACTTTATTCCCATCAACAGTAAGTGTTCTTAAACCTTCAAAAATACCAATTCCGTAATTTATATGAACAATATAATCACCTGGTTTTAAGGAATCATAATCAACAAGAGCTTCATCTTTGGAAAATTTTGTTTGATGTTTTTTTCTTCTATACCGACTAAATATCTCATGATCTGTAAAAATTGCCAATTTAATATCTGTAAAATTGAATCCTTTTTGAAGAACTCCAAGTGAATAATTTATTTTTATCCAATCATCAGGTAACAACTCCCTCATTCTTTTGCTTTGACTTTTATTGTCTGATTGAATAAATATCTGATAATCATCTTGAATTCTTTCATTCAGCACTCTTTCAAACATTTCCAAATCACTGTGCATACTTGTTTGAGACAAAATTGGGGCTTCCAATTTAAAGGAAATTTCAGGATGTGATTGATAAGAAGAAGATAAAAAATGCGTTTGATAAGTCAAGATTGTATCTTTCAGGAAATTTTTATCTTCAAATAATTTGTCCGGATCTGGCAAATTTCTTTGTTTCTTTTTTGTTCGTGCTTTAGTCCAAAGATTTGATGTTTCATCCTTGATTTCTTGAAGATAGGAAGAAAAATATTGGTATTCATCAAAAAAAATTATAATCTCATTTGAATCAAAATAATCAATAAATGAAGATGTTTTTTTTAACAAAAGTGAGACATCAAGTTCGATTCCTTCATAGAATCCTTTTTCATGAATTTTTTCCCACATTTCTTCAGTTGTATCAATATTATGTAAAGAAAACTCACGCGAAGGAATTAATATCACTTTTGATAATTCTTTACCAGTTGATTTTTGTGAAGCAATTGAAAAAGGACGAATTGAAGTTATTTCATCTCCCCAAAATTCAATTCTGAGCGGATAGTGTTGATTCGCACTAAAAATATCAATTATACCGCCACGTCTCGCAACTTCTCCAACTCGTGAGACTTGGTATTCTACTTGATAACCCATTCCAACAAGATTGGATACAAGCAAGTCCGGATCATAATCTTCACCTTTTTCGATAGTAATGATATTCTTCTTGAAGGTTTCCGGATCAACTATCTTTCTCAAAAAAGAACGGATTGAAAGAGTATAAATATTTTTTTTGCCGGTAACAATTTGAGATAATGTATCAATTCGTTGACCTCGTATTGAATAATGAGGTGAACGTTCTTCATAAGGGAGAACTTCAAAATCAGGTAAAAAAAATGCAGAATTTTCACCAATTAGTAATTTGAAATCCTCAAGATAATCTTCGGCTGCTTTGTCGTCAGAAGTTACAAAAATTATATTTTTGCTCTTTTTTTTAAAAGCACGAGCCATCATTAATGATTTTGCTGATGAATTCAAATTGTGAATTAAAATTCCATTTATTTGATCTTTTAACAAAGAATCAAATTGGAGAACAAAAGGAGACTTGTCTATTAATGATTCAATTTTTTTGTAAAACATATTTTTCCTATGATTCAATTTTTTTTGTAAACGCAATAAACTCCGTAAATGGCGTAATTATTTGTGCATTGTTCTTTTTTAATCCCAAACCTGTTAGTAATCAAGATGATTACTTTCCAAGGGGAATGTGGACATCTTTTCCACATTGTCTGAATCAGGATTTTATCCCCGTAGGACAATCATCTTGATTGT
>JAOZMQ010000172.1 GCA_029934195.1 Candidatus Cloacimonadota bacterium
TTAGATCTATTTAATTGATAATTCATAATGGATAATTGATAATGAAATATTTACTCACGAGAAACTTAATCATTGGGAAATGGAAAATTTATGAATAATGAAGAAAATATAAAAAAAATAGCGATAAATACAGATTCTCTTTTCAATAATATTGTTGAGATAATCAATAAAGCAAAACAAAGCATAATCAGGTCGGTAAATGTAAATATGGTTGTGGCTTATTGGTTAATAGGAAGAGAAATTGTTTTATCTGTTCAAAATGGATCTGAACGAGCTGAATATGGTAAAGAAATTTTAAGTAATTTATCCAAGAAATTAAATAATAAATTTGGTTCTGGATTTTCAGCGACAAATCTAAGATATTTTAGAACTTTTTATCTCGTTTTTAAGGATAAAGAAATTCAGCACCCAATGGGTGCTAAATCTGAAATATTAAAACAGCACCCATTGGGCGATAAATTGATTCCTGATTTTCATCCCAATCTTTCTTGGTCTCATTATAGAGCTTTGATGCGGGTTCAAAATGATAAAGCAAGACAATTTTATGAAATTGAAGCAATAAAAACAGGGTGGAATAAAAGAGAATTAGAGCGTCAAATCCATAGTTTTTATTATGAAAGAATGTTAAAAAGCAAAAATCCAGAACAATTTATAGCAAAAGTAAAAAGCGAAAAATTAAAGAATGCGGAAGATATTCTGACTTCTCCAAATGTGCTTGAATTCTTAAATATTCCTGATAATAAAAAATTATATGAATCTGATCTTGAAAATGCAATTATAGAGAATTTGCAGAACTTCTTATTAGAAATTGGAAAAGGATTTTCTTTTGTCGCTCGTCAAAAAAGGCTCAAATATGAAGATGAAGACTTTTTTGTTGATCTTGTTTTTTACAATTACATTCTTAATTGCTTTGTTTTAATTGATTTAAAAATCGGTAAACTTACTCATAAAGATGTCGGACAAATGGATAGTTATGTAAGAATGTATGAAGATTTATATAAAATAGAAGGTAGTAATCCAACAATTGGTTTAATATTATGTTCTGAAAAAAATGAAGCTGTTGCAAAATATTCTGTTTTAAACGAATATAAAAATATTTTTGCCAATAAATATATGTTACATCTTCCGACCGAACAACAATTAGCTAATGAACTTTCTAAAGAAAGAAAACTAATTGAAATGAAACAAAATAATTGATAATTCATAATGGATAATTGATAATGAAAGAAAATGTTCTTTTAGATAAAAGTTTTAAATTTGCTGTAAGAATTGTAAAATTATCTCAATATCTGCAAAAAGATAAAAAAGAATTTATTCTTTCAAAGCAAATTTTGAGAAGTGGGACTTCAATTGGGGCAATGGTGCGAGAAGCTCAACACGCCGAAAGCACAAAAGATTTTATTCATAAATTAAATATTGCACTGAAAGAAGCAAATGAAACAGAATATTGGCTTTTATTACTCAAAGAAGGAAATTATATTTCAGAAAAAGAGCTTGAAAGTATTCATCCAGCAATAGAAGAGTTATTGAAATTGTTAATATCTATTATAAAATCAAACAAGAAAAAATTATGAATTATCAATTATAAATTATCAATTGGAGAAATTATGAAAATAAAATTTGATGGAAATTTAGAATTTCAAAAAGAAGCGATAGAATCAATTACCGGAATTTTTGAAGGACAAGAATCTTGTAAGGCAAATTTTACGGTTCTTGCACCACCCAAAAAGGAAAAAGAGTATGAACAAATATCTTTTTTAGAACACTCACCCGAATATCAGCAAATGTCTATAAATTATAGTGAAGAAACAGAGGGTTACAGCAATAAACTTTCCCTTCTTGATGATGAAATTTTAGAAAATATTCAAAAAATTCAGCTTAAAAACGGTTTAAAACAATCGACAATAAAAGATATAAAAAATGATTATAATTTCACTGTTGAAATGGAAACCGGAACAGGTAAAACTTATGTTTATTTGCGTTCTATTTTTGAAATGAATAAGAAGTATGGATTTACTAAATTTATAATTGTTGTGCCATCGATTGCGATTAAAGAAGGAACAAACAAATCTTTAGAGATTACAAAAGAGCATTTTAAAGGTCTTTATGATAATACTCGTTATGACTTTTTTACTTATAATTCACAAAAACTTGAGCAAGTCAGAAGTTTTGCAACAAATGATTATATTCAAATAATGGTTATTAATATTGATTCTTTTAGAAGAAGTTTTAAAGACCCAAAGAGAGAAGATAAAGCAAATATTATTCACCGGTATAATGACAAACTCGGATATCCGCCAATTCAATTAATTAGAGATACAAACCCTGTTGTAATTATTGATGAACCGCAAAGCGTTGATAATACTGAAAAATCTAAAGAAGCGATTGCTTCATTAAATGCTTTATGTTGCCTTCGATATTCAGCAACTCACAGAGAAAAATATAACCTGATGTATAAATTGGATTCAGTTGATGCTTTTGATAAAAAACTTGTAAAACAAATTGAAGTATCATCATTAGAAGTTAAAAATTATCAAAATAATGCTTATATCAAACTTATAAAAGTTGATAATAAAAAATCTCCAATTACTGCACAAGTAGAAGTTGATGTAAAAACAAAATCAGGAACAAAACGAACGAAAAAGACTATAAAACAAGGATCTGATTTATTTGAAGATATAACAAAAAGATCCATTTATGAAGGTTATATTATCAATGATATTAATTGTGAACAGGGAAATGAATATATTGATTTTACTTCTAAACCTGAAATTTTGCGTCTTGGAATGACTATCGGTTCAATTGATGATTCAATGACAAAACGAAAACAAATTGCAGCAACAATTGAAAAACATCTTGATAAAGAGCTTATTTTAAACCCAAAAGGAATAAAAGTTTTAAGTCTCTTTTTTATTGATAAAGTTTCTAATTATAGATTCTATGATGAAATTGGAGAACCTCAAAAAGGGAAATACGCAGAAATTTTTGAAGAAGAATATTCAAACCTGATTAATAAACCAAAATATAAGAACCTTTTTAAAGACATTAAAGATGTTGATGAAGAAGCAGAAGCTGTTCATAATGGTTATTTCTCCATCGATAAAAAAGGAAAAATAAAAAATACAAAAGGAAATACTCTTGCCGATAATGACACTTATTCTTTGATAATGAAAGATAAAGAATTACTGTTAAACTTTGATTCAAAACTTCGTTTTATTTTCTCTCATTCAGCTTTAAAAGAGGGTTGGGATAATCCAAATGTATTTCAAATTTGCACTTTAAATGAAACATCTTCTGAAATGAAAAAACGGCAAGAAATCGGACGAGGTTTAAGACTTTGTGTAAATCAAGACGGTGAAAGAGTTCACGGTTTTGAAGTAAACACTTTAACCGTTATGGCTAATGAATCTTACTCTGATTTTGTTACCAAATTACAAAAAGAAATTGAAGCAGATACCGGAATTCGTTTTGGAATTTTAGATACTCATTCTTTTGCAAATATAGAAACAGGAATTGAAGGCAATAATCCAATTTATCTTGGTCAAAAAAAATCAAATCAATTATGGAATCATTTTGTAATGAAAGGTTATATTGATCTAAAAGGAAAAGTTCAAGATAATCTAAAAATGGATATTAAAGAAAATAAAGTTAATATTCCAGAAGAATTTGAATTTGTTAAAGGTCAGGTTGTAAAACAGCTTCGTAGAGTTGCCGGAAATCTGAATATTAAAGACGCTAACGCAAAACAAAAAATCTCTGTAAATAAACGAGTTTTATTAAGTCCGGAATTTAAAAATTTATGGGATAGAGTAAAATATAAAACAACATTTTCAGTTGAATTTGATACCCAAAAATTGATTGAAAAATGTGCAGAAGATATTCAAAGAAATTTAATTGCCGGAAAGGGTAAATTCATTTTAAAAACTGCAAAAGTTGAACAAACAAGAGGCGGTCTTATAGCAGAAGAAACAAATGACAAAACTCTTTTAATTAACGAAAAAGCTCGATTCTTACCGGATATCGTCAGTTATCTTCAAAATGAAACAAACCTTACCAGAAAAAGCATTACCGAAATTTTATTGAAAAGTCAGCGTCTCGATGCTTTCAAAAATAATCCTCAAAAATTTATTGATGGAGCAATTGAAATTATCAAATCTCAAATGAGAAATTTTATTATCGATGGAATAAAATATCAAAAAATCGGAGATAATGCTTATTACTCACAAGAATTATTTCAGAATGAAGAACTGTTTGGACACTTAAAACAAGATATGGTTGAAAGTACAAAATCACCTTATGACTTTGTAAAATATGATTCTATTGTAGAATCTAAAATTGCTAAAGATTTTGAAAAAAGTGATAATATAATAGTTTATGCAAAACTTCCCGATTGGTTTAAAATTGATACCCCTCTTGGCTCTTATAATCCAGACTGGGCGATTCTTTGGGAACAAGACGGCGAGCAAAAACTTTATTTTGTAGTTGAAACAAAAGGCGATTCTTCTTGGGAATCTTTACGACCTTCTGAAAAAGGTAAAATTGAATGTGGAATGAAACACTTTGAAGCTCTTGGAAAAGATATTAGCCTGAAAGTTGCTGATTGTTTTGAGAGCTTGAGGGATATGGTTAGTAAATAATTTGTAAGGAGATAAATATGAAAAAGAAAATTTTTATAAGTTTTGATTATGATAACGATAAGCGTTATAAATTTCTATTAAATGCTTGGAATGAAAATTCAGAATTTGAGTTTTCTTTCTTTGATCACTCATCAAAAGAAATCCAATCAAACAATATTTCTATAATCAAAGCAGGATTAACTAATAAAATAAAACAGGCACAAACAACTTTAGTTATTGTTGGTAAGTATGCTAATTCATATCACAAAGATCGCTTTGAGATTGGTTATAAAAATTGGATTAATTTTGAAATTGCTAAAAGTAAACAAGCTGGCAATGAATTAATTGCTGTAAAAATAGATAGGAGTTATACTTCTCCTGAAGAATTAACTAATTCAGGAGCTTCGTGGGCTATGTCATTTACACAAAACAATATTATTAAAGCATTAAGAGGTTATTGAATAATAATATGGATGAAAATAAAATAAATATTTATTATGATCACTATAAAGATACTTTTGTACAAATTAAGGAATCTTTAATCAAAAGAGATAAATACTTCTTTAATATGATTATTTTAATGGGTTTATTATTTTTTAATTCTTTTTTGCCTAAAGATTTTGAATACTTTTCTGAAGTATTCCTAAAGAAGAAAATTGGGTTAGAATATATAAGTAATTTCAATATAATTGATTCTTTTATACTTTTTGTTTTATTTTATACCATACTAAAGTATTTCCAGTTAAACATATTTATTGAAAGACAATATACATATATTCATAAAATTGAAAAAAAATTAGAAGAATCTTATTTTATTCCAATAAGTAGAGAAGGGAAAAGTTATAATGATAATTATCCATTCTTTTCAACAGTAACTCATTATATTTACACAGGATTATTTCCTTTATTATTATTTTCGTTGTTAATAATAAAGTGGGTAAAAATGCTTTCTAACAATAGAGCTTTTCAAATTATCTCTGTTTTTTCTTTAAATTCTGTTTTAATTTTAACGATCATATTTCTTACTGTTCTTTATTTCCTTAAAAGACATTTCAAAAAGGAATCTTGAATGAATGATAATGAAAAAACTGGCTTAAAAGATATTGAATATTATTCTAATTTAGTGAATGCTTGGTTTAATACAAAACTTGAAAAAGATAAAAGCATTTTATCAATATCAGCTGGTGGTTTAGGATTGTTAGTCACATTAATTTCAACAATTGGAGTAAATAATTTAACTGAGTTAATATTGTTTATTATCGCTATATTTTTATTTATGATATCAATAGTATCAATGATTTCAATTTTTGAACGAAATTCTAAAAGACTTGAAAACGAGGTTGCTAATAATAATTCAAAAGATTTATTTTTGGGTTTATTAGATAAAATAGGTTCTTTATCATTTTCAATAGCTATAATAATAACTTTTATTATAGGTGTTTCTGTTTCAATTCATTCATTTAATAAAAAAAAGGAGTCTCAAGTGATCAAAGAAAATAAGATTATTACAACAACCGTTCCAAGCAATGAAATAGTTAAAAGTTTTAATGATGTTAATCGTATGAAACCAAATCCATCAATTAATCCAACTATCACTAATGGAGAGCAATCAAATTCAACTAATACGCAAACACAACCTTCAAACGCTCAACAAAGTCAATCTAAAGAATAAAGGAAGTTGGGATTATTCACCCATCCCCCCGAAAAGGTAAAGTAAGAAAATCTCTCTTTGGGATTATTACAACCTTCTGAAAAAGACAAAATTGAATATAGAATAAAATACTTTGAAGCTCTTGGAAAAAAGACATTAGTCTGAAAGTTGCTGATACTTTTGATATATTAATGGGTAGTGTGAATAATTAAGAATATATATATATATATATAAGTCTATTTGTAGATAAAGAAACAAATCTACAAATAAACTTATACTTTTATAGATTTAATTATAAATAAACTTATT
>JAOZMQ010000173.1 GCA_029934195.1 Candidatus Cloacimonadota bacterium
GTTCAGCTGGTGGAATCTGTGGTGGTCTCTATATTACAGATGAAATCGTACCTGGTTATTGGACACTTGGTGGAATAGTACAGAACGAAACCATTTGGGGTGTAGAATTAGCTGTGGCTTGTAATATCTTAGCACCGGCTGCTGCTACAGATTTTGTTGTTACACCTGATCCTAATGGAGGTTTAACTGCTGAACTTGGTTGGTTCAATCCTTCATTAAATGTAAATGGAGAACCACTTACTGAATTGACAGAAATGAATGTTCTTGTTGATGGTGAAGTTGTAGAAACAATTTTGAATCCTACTATTGGCGGATTCGAATCTTATTCTGCAATACTTCCTATAGCTGGAATGCATTTATTCCAAGTTCAAGGAGTTAATTCTTATGATCCTGGTATTC
Source organism: Candidatus Cloacimonadota bacterium (assembly GCA_029934195.1). Lineage (GTDB taxonomy): Bacteria > Cloacimonadota > Cloacimonadia > Cloacimonadales > JAOZMQ01 > JAOZMQ01. Next base: position 400 of record JAOZMQ010000173.1, read on the forward strand.
TTGCAGGTCAAAATGTTTGGATTGGAGACGATGTTCCAGCTGCTGTTGAAGAATTAGATCTTCTTCCTACAGGTGGAAATGGAAATCTTTCTTGGATAAATCCTACTCTTGGCTCACACGGTGGACCTCTTATAGCTCCAATTCTCGGTTATCACATTACTCGTAATGATGGGGCAGTATTTGAAGTAACTGGTCTTACTACTGTATATGTTGATACAACTATCCCAGCTGTAGATTCTTATAACTATGAAGTCGTTCCTTATAATGCAAGTGGTGATGGCGATGCTGCAACATCTAATATTGTAATGATTGGACTTGGCGATCTTCTTTTCGGTGATGATTTTGAAAATGGTATTGATGATTGGGAAATGATTGTCAATAGTGGACAAGGTGAATGGGTAACATATTCAGAACCATATCCAAATGGTTATACCATGCCTGCTACATCAATGGGTTCAACAGTTATTTCTGCTGACTCAGATGAAACTGGTTCTGGTACAACTACAGATTGTACTTTGAGACTTGCTTCTCCTCTTGATTGTTCAGATTGTGAATCCGTTGCTATTATGTTTGATAACGACTGGAATGCAATTGCTGATGATGATTTCTGTTATGTAAATGTAAGTGTAGATGGAACTACATGGGAAAATGTACTTACATTTGATGGTACAGATGTTCGTAATACAACAGAATTAATTGATGTTACAGAATTTGTTGCCGGTGAATCACAAGTTTGGATTGAATTCCATTCTGTACAACCAGGTTGGGATTGGTGGTGGACCATTGATAATGTTGGTGTTTATGCACAAGGTGGTGGAAATCCTCCTGTAGCTTATGGTGATGTTGATGATAATGGAGATATTCAAGCTTTAGATGCTGCCTTGACACTTCAAGCAGCAGTAGGTCTTTTAACATTTGAACCTTGGCAAATAGAACGTGCTGATGTTGACTTGAATGGTGTTGTTCAAGCTATTGATGCGTCACTTATTCTTCAATATGTAGTAGGCCTTATTCCAGAATTACCTTGGACTACAAGAAGTAATATCAACGCTGATGTAAAAGTTACTATTGAAGGTAATGAACTTGTATTTACAACAACCGGTGATCTTTATGGTTTCCAAGTAAATGCAAATGATATGGAATTTAGTAATATAGAATCTAATTTACTTTTTGCTCAAAAAGATAATGCAATAGCTATAGCTTCTGCTGAAGCTTTAACTGGTGAATTCCTCAGAATTCCATTCAATTCAATCGGCGAGGATGCTAATCTTGAAATGATTATTAATACTGAAATAGTTAAGATCTCTCTAAATGGTGCTCCTGTTATTTCCTTTACAGGTCAATATCCAAATCCATTTAACCCTGTTTGCTATTTTGGAATCAATTCAAATAAAGAAGCTAATGCACAAATTAATATTTATAATATTAAAGGTGCAAAAGTTGCAACTCTTAATGAGAAAATAGTTATCGGTCAAAATAATTTAAAATGGAATGCTGTTAATAAAGCTTCCGGTGTTTATTTCTACAAAATTAATGTAGAAGGAAATATTTCATCAGGTAAAATGCTACTTTTGAAATAGTTTTTTAAAAAATGTCAAAAAGGAGAGTTTCGGCTCTCCTTTTTTTTTGCAATTTTTCTCAATTATGGAATAAACAATTAAATTCTTTACATTAAGGTAGAATAATAAATTTTTGAATTTAATGATTATTAAGCGAGGAACCAATGTTTATAAATAAAAGTGAAAAAATAGCTATCTCTTGGCATAAAGAAAATATATCTTATAACGAATTATTAAATAAAATTTATCAATATTCTGAATTAATTGCAGTGAAAGACAGTAAAATTGTTATTTTTTCTGAAAATAGACCAGAATGGATTTTTGCTTTTTATTCAATATGGAAAAACAATTGTATAGTTGTTCCAATTGATTTTATGTCAACAAGTGATGAGATTTCCTATATACTTAACGATTGTTTACCGAAAGTAATTTTTTGTTCTCAATCTAAATTATCTGTTATGGAAAAGGCACTCGAAAGTGTAAAATATACTCCACAAATAATTCAAATTGAGAATATTGAAAAGAAGTCTTTGAAATATGAAACTGTGGATTTGTCAGTTTTAGATACAAAAAAAACAGCTGTTATTATTTATACTTCAGGAACTACAGGAAGTCCAAAAGGAGTAATGTTATCTTTTGATAATCTTATAGCAAACATTGTTGCTGTCTCAAAAGGTGTGAAAATTTATTCTTCTGCTGAAAGAGTTATGATTCTATTGCCCCTACATCATATTTTCCCTCTATTGGGTACAATGATTGCACCTCTTATGGTTGGAGCAAAAGTAGCAATTTCCCCTTCTATGAAATCAGAAGATATTCTTACAACTCTCAGTGATAATAAAATTACAATTCTAATTGGAGTTCCAAGATTATATACTATGATTAGAAAGGGGATAATGGGAAAAATCAATAAGAAAAAAGTTGCTTTAAAATTGTTTCTGATTGCTCAATCTCTTAATTCTCGCTTATTCTCAAAACTTATTTTCAAAAGCGTTCATAAAAAATTTGGTGGACATTTAAAATATCTTGTTTGCGGTGGTGCTGCCATTGATCCTTTTGTAGCTAAAGATTATAAGACTCTTGGGTTTGAAATGCTCGAAGGATACGGAATGACTGAATCTTCTCCAATGATAACTTTTACGCGACCCGGAAATGTAGTTATCGGGTCAGCTGGGCAAGCGGTTCCTTCTGTGAAAATGGAAATTAGAGATGGCGAGATTGTAGCATCGGGACCAAATATTATGCAAGGATACTTTAATCGACCAGATGAAACAAAAGAAGTTTTAAAAAATGGATGGTTATATACTGGTGATTTAGGCAGAATTGATGCAAAAGGTTGCTTGTTTGTGACAGGTAGAAAAAAAGAAATAATTGTTCTCTCAAATGGTAAAAATATAAACCCTGTTGAATTAGAATTTAAAATTGCAAGTATGACAGATTATATTCGAGAAATTGCAGTTTTTCATCATGATGAGATTTTACAGGCTGTTATCTTTCCTGATTTACAAGCACTTCAACAGGATGGGATCTCTGATTATAAGACTTATATTCGGAAACATATTATTAATTTTTTCAATAATTCGGTTTCAGCTTATAAAAAAATAATGAAAATTACTTTTGTTAATGAAGAACTTCCTAAAACTCGACTTGAAAAAGTACGCCGTTTTTTATTACCGGAGCTTGTAGATAAGATTGAAGAAATAAAAAATGATGAGAATATAGACGAGTTTGAGGAATTTACTTTAATTAGGGATTTTCTTAAAGAGCAGAAAGAACGAGATATTTATCCTCAAGATCATTTAGAAATAGATGTTGCTTTAGATTCTCTTGATAAAATAAGTCTAATTACTTTTATTAAATCAACCTTTGGTATTGATATGAAAGAAGAACAGATTATGTTTCATCAAACAGTGCTGAATTTGAGTAAATTTATTGAGGAAAAAAAGGAGAAAATCTCAATAGAAACAGTAAATTGGACTAATATTTTGAAGGAAAAAGTAAAACTAAAACTACCTTCTACTTGGATCACAAATAATATTATAAAAAATCTATCATTTTTCTTATTTAAAACATATTTCAGGTTTTCAGGTGAAGGGATATCAAATCTTCCACAATCTCCTTTTATAATTGTTCCAAATCATCAAAGTTTTTTTGATGGTTTATTTGTGGCATCATTGTTAAAAAACAAATTGATGAAAAATACATATTTTTATGCAAAAAAAAAGCACATAAAGAATAAGTTTGTTAAATTTATTGCTGATACAAATAATGTAGTAGTAATTGATATTGAAAAAAATGTTAAAGAATCTATTCAAAAATTAGCAGAAATTTTAAGAACAGGCAGAAATATAATAATTTTTCCAGAAGGGACAAGATCAAAAGATGGTAAATTGGGAGATTTTAAAAAGACTTTTGCGATTTTAAGTTTAGAGTTGAATGTTCCAATTGTACCTGTTACAATTAATGGAGCTTTTGCAGTTCTTCCAAAAGGTTCAAAATTTCCAATTCCATTTAAGAAAATTTCTGTGATTTTTCATAGACCAATATTTCCACAAAATCATACTTATGAATCTTTGAAGAGAATCGTTCAAGAAAAAGTTTCATCATATTTAGAATAATTAGGTAGTATCTGAAAGAAAAGGAATTTTTTAACAATGAAAAACAGAAGTTCTTGAAGAAATATTAATTGGGAAAATATTTATTTTCCACCTTCATAGAAGCGATATCTTTGTATCTCAATGCGTTAGCGTTGGGTAAAGAAAAAAGAGAACTAAGCTACAGAGTAGCGAGAAAAAAAAGAAAATTAGAAAAAGTTAGTTTTCGTTCAGATTGTTCAAGGAAGTAAGATTGCTTTTAACTTATTGCTTCAATCAATAATAGTATTCCTTCTGCATTGTGTCTTAGTTCTTTTTTGGCGATTTCCATTTTTCTTTTTGAAGCTTTGCCTTTGTTAATATGTGATCTCAGATCTTGCAAGACTTCCATTATTTCTATTGTATGTTGTCCAATGACTTCTAAAAATGCTTGATCTATTTTTTCCAAAATGTACCTCATTATTTTTTATTAATGCAAAAACAGAAATTTAGTATTTTATAGCAACTCTTTTTTTTTCTTTGTTCTATAGATATTAAAAAGAGTATAATTTCCAAATATTGTTGGAATATGAACAGTTTAATTTATCAAAGAATTTTTTAATATTCTAAACATAATGGAATAAAAGAGATATCTACCTGTGCCTGTACTCAAGTAAAGGCGAGAGATAGTGCAAACAGATGGTTTAAGTTTTTTTATAATTGTATATCCTGTAATACAAAAGGAGTTTTATTCATGTTTTCTAAACTCAATTTTATTTTATTGTTGATAATATTGTTTTTGGGTTTATCTATATTTCCGATTGTGTTGTATTTTCACCAACAAAATGTCCCAAATTTCCCAGAACACAATACACCAGAATATGCTATCAGTCATATTATTCCATTCAAATTGAATCAGATTTCCGGTATATTTGGAAAAGAGGCCAAAACATTTGAAGTCGGTGATGCCTTAGAAGAGAATGAATATTATATTCCATATCTTAAAGAGAATATTTGTATTGCAATTTTAAGGATAGATTCTATGGATATTGTTGCAAATGAAGCGATGAAGACAAGTATTATGTATAGGCTTAATAATTTAGAGGATGATTTGAAGAAAATCATTGATAAGGATAAAATTGAAGAATCTATTCACTTAAAAGAGGGAAAGACAAATATTGATTACAAAATAAATTTTTCCTGTGTGAAAGACAAAAAGCAAAAAATAAATTCAGTTAAATTATGTCTCAATATACTAAATAATGAAACTGGTGAGATTGTTGAGGTTTTAGATGTAAATTTTATAGCTCCAGAAAGATTAAAAAATTGGGTAAATCAAATAAAAAAATACAATATTGTAGAAAAAAAATTGATAAAAAATTCACAACTGAGTATAAAAATTATGTTATTACTTCTGTTGGTTTGTTTTGTTTTTTTAATCTATATTGTTATTGATTGGTTTAAAAATAAAGGGAAAAATAATAAGCAAGGAAACCTTAAAAGAAAAATTGAGAGGATTAAGAAAACTCTACAGGAAAAAGATTTTTTTCAGGCGTATAAACTGTTATCCTCTCTCCAAGAAGAATATCCAAATAGTAAAAGAATTGAAACATTTATCAATAGATTGCTTGAAAATAGAAGTGAAAATATTATTGAAGGTGAAGCTGCACTTTTTTTTGCAAATGAACTTCAAGCAAGAGCTATTTCTGCACAAATAAATCATACTGAGATAATTGTATCTTCCGAAGAACTCAAAACAATTACATCTTTGAAGGCAAAAAGTAAAGAATTAGAAATTGTCTTTGAGGATATGAAAGATTTAATTGTGATTGAAGAAGAAATTGCTGAGATTAATCTTGTAAATTCTGAGAATTCGGCAGAAAAATTATCTCAAGAGGAGAATGGATCAGAGGAATCAAATGAGGAGTCTATAGCTTATTTAGATAAAGTAGAAGAGAATCCTTTAGAAAAAAAAATGGAGATGATTGAACAGGAGAATGAGGAAGAAATTGTAGAAACATCCATTCCAACAGATGACA
>JAOZMQ010000174.1 GCA_029934195.1 Candidatus Cloacimonadota bacterium
GTAACAATCGAAGGTCTGAAAAAAATAGTAAAAAGAAGAGAGTACAGTTTAACAGGGAAAACGTTCCTACAGGGAGCAAACGGAGCCGGAAAAAGTACAGTTTATGAAGCAATGTATATTGCTATCAACGGCAGAGTTCCTAAAGGTGGAAAAAATCTTTCCTCTATAATGGCACTTTGCCCAACTAATATTATGCATGTCGGGATAAAAATAAGTGGTGATCACCCCATCCAAATTGAAAGAAAATTCAAAACTAACAAAAAAGGTAAAAACTCCCAACAGGTGTTTATCAATGGGAAAGAGATGAAACAAGATCCGGCTAATGAAATCATTAGAGAGTATTTCGGGGAGTTTATGGTTAAGCAAAGTTTCTCTTCCATTATTAATATGGATGCGAAAGCGAAAGGAGAATTATTGTTTGAACTTTTCGGACATAGACTCAAAGACATATCTTCGGAGAAAGCTGCTGCTGATTTCTTATGGGAAGTAATGAAGCTTGATGATGACTTTCACAGCATTGCAAGATTCAAACTCGATAAGAGTCCTGCGGAAATAGAAGAAGACAAGTTTACACTTGAAGAAAGAAAAAACATGATCAAATTGATGGAAGAGAATTTAAAATCTCGTCCTCAGATGGGTGTAGTCTTGGCTGAGATCAAAAAGACTGTTGTCGCAATCACAACAGATCAACCGGTGCAAGGGTATCTCGATGCTCTTGGTCCAGCAATCAAGGCATTGGAGAATTCTACGCAAGCGGAGAAATTGGCTAAAAGAAAAACCATTATTGAGACAGAGAAAAAAATTACAGGGCTTAAACTTCCAGTAATTCAAGCTCAAAGAAATCAAAAAATGGAAGAACTGATCGCAATAAGACAAGAGAACAATTTAATAGAATTGGCGATTGAAAGCATCAACAAAAAGAAAGAGCAAAAGGAAAAATTCGAAGATGAGATCAAAGAAATTCCTGTTGGAATTATAGAATCAATACCAACTCTCAAAAACCAGATTACGTCTTTGGAAGAGAATCTTAATTTAAACAAGTCAGATAAAGCTAATAGAGAAAAAGAGATTAATCAACTGATTCTTGAGATGCAAAAGGCAGAATCTGATAATGAAAAAATAACTACCCTTCATAAAGGGTTGGTAGAAATAGAGGAAAGTGAGTCACACGTTCTTGCTGAAATCGAAAGCAAAGAGCAGAAGCTTCCTACTTTGCAAAAAGAAAAGGAAGTTGTAACCGAGCTACAAGACCAAATAAACAATGAGACTGCAAAACAAATCAGCTTCAAAAGTTCAGCCAAAAAGCAAAAGAAAGATATTGCCAAACAGGAAATTCTTGATAAGAAGCAAGTCGAAGTTGACTCTTTGAAAAAGAAAATTGCTGAAATAGATATTGATCCTATAAAAATATCAATCGAGATAACCAAGAAAGATATAGGAGCAACCAAGACAGCTATCGAAGAAGATAAATTAAATCTTAAAAATGACAAAAGAGAGAAAGATCTCTATCAGAAACATCTTGCTTATTTTGAAAAAGGAAAATGTCCTATTTGCAATACAGATGTAAGCTCTATGGCGTATGATATAGAGGGAACTATGGCCAAAATCACTTCCATCAATGATGCCCTTGTCGGATATGGTGAATCGGTTAAAGCAAATCAAGATCTCCTTAAAACCCAACAAGATACGCTCTCTAAGCTTGAGAGTATTCTTGCAACTAAAGAGAAAGAAATTTCTGTTTTTCAGAAAAAGATTAATGAGCTTGAATCCTTCATCTCTAAAAGTTTTATTGAGAAAGATAAAACTGATTATTCTGTAAAAATAAGCAAATCTGAGAAAACCATCACAAAACTGAAAGCTAAAATGGTAAAACTGGAAGAAGTCCATCCGGAAACTATTGAGGCTGAATTGAAAGTTCTAAAACAAACGCTGGATATAATTCAGAAAAACGATAAAATCAATTCAGAGATTGCCACATTGAGCGAAACTCCAATAACTCCAATCCAAGACAAATTGAACATTTTGGAAGGCGAAATAACGTCATTGATCAGTAAAATTAGTGAACTGGAAGCCAATATCGAAAATGTAAAATCAAAACTTGCAAATGCGGAAAAATGGAATGATCAACTTGCAATCAACCAGAAGAATCAGGAATTGTTAGAAATTCTTGGTGAAGTCAAAGGTACAGATGCAAAACCTTTGATCGAAGAAGAGATGAAGCTTGAGAATGAATATAACGAGCTGGAAACTCTTTATGAGTGTTCGCTAAAAGAAGAAGGGTTCCGTGAAAATATCCGCGAGTGGGATACTGCTATTCAACTTTTGGATGCTCGTAAGAAACAATATGCAATAGCGTATCAGTTGGCTGTTCAGCTAAAGAATGAAATAATAAATACAATGTTAGAACCAACAACTCAGATAGCTGCCGGAATCCTTAAAAATGTATTCCCTGATGGAGAACTTGTTGTTAATACCGATGAGTGGGGATTGCTGAAACCTAATGTTGATAAAGTGATAACAGACTTCTCTGATGGGGAGAGAGTTGTGTTTTTCTCTGCTATTTTCGTAGCCTTGTTGATCTCATCTGACGTGAAAAAGAAAATGTTAGCCGTGGAACTCGGTGAGGTTGATGATGTAAATATAAACAAACTGATGGATTCTCTCGATGCAGTAGATAATCTCGATAATATAGTATTGATGTCTTTCCCAAGAGCAACGGATTTTGCTCGTAAGGGTTGGAACATTATTGATGTAGCAAGCTAAGAATGGCGGGAATTTCCCGCCTTTTTTTTAGATGACTGACCTCCAAGGGTAAAAGGTGTATAGTGGAACCAACTAAAGAACAAACAGCAATTGTAGAAAGCAATGAAAAGTCTATTATCGTAATGTCTGTAGCTGGATCAGGAAAGACAACTACAATCGTTATGTGTGTGAAGAAGGATCTTGAAGAGGGCGTAGATAAAACCAAGATTTTGCTTACTACATTTTCAAAGAAGATGGCAAGAGAACTTCAGGACAAAATACCTGAGTTGGAATGGGTCGGAACTATTCATTCAGTCTGCAAAAAAATCGTAGATAACTATGGGTATTTGGTCGGATATGATGAGACTACATTAGTGGAAGAAGAAAAATATCTGATCAAAAAAGCAAAGGAAGCATCCCATATAAAAGGAACGATTAAGAGTCTCAAAGAAAAATTGATGAAATATTTCGAGACTGAAGAAGTGGACGGTTCTTACGGATTTGATGTTTTCTTGAAGTTGTATCTTCAATATATGAAGGATCACCAAGTAATGACATTCGACTTGGTAGAGTATTATGCGACAAGGATATTGGAAATCGGTGTGCCTTTACATTTCGAGCGAGTGTATATTGATGAGTTTCAAGATACATCCGGGTTGGAGATGAGACTGATCAAAGCACTATCATATGATACTATCAAGGTTGTTGGAGATGTAATGCAGAATTTGTATGAATTCAGAGGAACAACTATCGACAACATAATGAAATTTCCGGGAAAAAGATTTCCTTTGTCCATATCCTTCCGTTGTCGAGAGCCGGTAGTTCAAATGGCAAATAGATTAATATCCTTGAATGAGTTTAATTATGAACTCAAAATGGAAGCAGTGAAAAACGGAGTACCAATCAAGATAGAAGAGGAAATTGATAATCTTTCGAGTATAATTCAAAGTTATCTCAGAGAAGGATTCAGACCGGAAGAGATAATGATTTTGTGTGCTACCAACAAACAAACCGCTAAGATCACGGAAATGCTTGAGAGTTTTATAACAATAAGAAATCCAAACTACTATTTACGAGGTAAAGCTTATGAACTTGCATCGGCATTTGTAGGAATGGCCAGAAATTTCTACAGGAATTACATGACTACCCGGTTTGCAATTGAGGCAAAATATTTGGATCAAAAAGAGATAAATTATCTTGAAAGGCAAATGTCAACTGGAGATATGATCCGTGATATGCTTGGAAAGGGTTTTGAGAAATATGTAAGGCTGGCATCAAGAGACATTCTCTTATCTCAAAAAATAGAGATATTATTCGAGATGGAAGGTTACGATAATTGTTTTGGTTTTATGGAAGAGGAATCAGAGAAAGCAAAACAAATAGTAATTATGTTACAAAAACTTGAACAGGAAGACAAAGAAGGCTACTTGTTGTTTGAGGAAAAAGATGTTCCGGAAGTTTCCAATAGTGCCATTCAGGTAATGACTATGCACGGATCGAAAGGAAAGGAAGCACCTGTCGTGATTTTGCCTTGGTGGGAGGACGGTAATTTCCCGTCTTTATCTAAGCCGATGGCGGATCTTCGACTCGCTTATGTGGCAGTAACAAGAGCAAAGGAAAAACTTTGCATAATTAAAACAGGATCGTGTAGATATGTGGAGAATTAGTATTGATAAAGTAGGAGCTATAAATGGGTGATATAACAATTGAGATTCCAAGCATAGAGAACTTCGCACAGAATATAATCGGAGCAACTATAGAGGGTTATCCTGTAGTACATGCTAAGAATAATGGTAATTCTCTGACTTTGAGAGTTAATGGACCAGTGAAAATGTTCCGGAAAATAGAACAAATAAAATGCTTGAATCTTGGACCGGGAAATAAAGAGCTGAGCACTCTAAATATCCTACAGGTAAAGAATGTAAAGTGTAACTCTTTCTATAGAATTTTGACAGCATAATGCATCAAACATTCTGGAAGAAAAAAAAAGAGAAGAAGGACAACAAGAAAAGAACCGGTTATGTCTCCCTTGAATTGGCGGAAGAAATAATCCTTAGAGCTAAAGGTAAATGTGAGGTTTGCAACAAAAATGGATCAGAGATTCATCACGTTTTAGGGAGAAAGGTTCCTGCTACAGTTGAAAATCTTCTTTACACATGTTCGGAATGTCATCGAGGGAATGACGGAGCTCACGACAATCCAAAAGGTTTAGGATTAAAAATGAAGCTATCTGTTCAAGCTAATTACTTCAAGCAAGGATACAATGAAAACGAAGTAAGAGCTTTAATGGGAGGCAAAATTTACGCAAAGTAGGGAGTTTTGCGTATTTACAAATAGTAATAGTGTCAAGTCAAGCTTGAAAGCCCCTCTTAATCTCCCCTACCAAGGGGAGAAACCTTAATCCCCCTTGATAGGGGGAATGCGAACGAGTACGTTCGGAAAAGGGGTTTATCTTTTGCGTCATTTGAAACTTGACTTAACAATAGTTTCTGTAATTGGGAGAATCAATTATGAATATGAGATACCATTTTACGAGAGAACGGGGGGGTACAATGAATGTGACGGGAAAGATTACAGCCGTTAAAGTCATAATTAAAGAGGCTTCAATTTTATTCAAATGTGAAGAAGATGTGCGAAGTTTATCTGTCGATTTGTCTAAATATGTTGGACAAAATCTACTTCTAAGAATCAACGAGAATTTCGATCTCAGTGCAGAGATGCACGAATACAGATGTCGAAAAAGGAAAGCGACTTTGTTTCTGCAACTTGATATGGATGAGGAGAACGCTAAGAAATTCATATCTCTGGAAGGAAAAGGCTATCAGCATATAGAAATGAAAATAGATCAGGACAAGGACATTCCTGAAGAGATTATTGACCTTAGTTATGTGTCTCTTTTGAAAAGAATGATCAGGCAGATTGCCCGGAATATCGGGAAAACCCCAGATGAGTTAGAAAAGCTCTTGAAGTACAAATGGGGAAACTCTAATATCCGGTTAGAGAATATGAGAATGTCTCAAGCAAATTCTTTTAGGGAAATTCTGATTGATTGGGGTGAGAGAACTGAGACGGATTTCGATCTGCAAAGCGACAATTACTCAATCAAAAAATTCATAGAAATGAGAAGAAAGGAAGGATTATGCATTGTGTGTAATGAGAATTCCATCTTGAATAAGTATTCTTTGTTCCCTGTTTGTGAAAAACATAGAAAGGAATATATTCTGGATTCGGAAGCATTTAAAAGAAGGTATCATCTGAATTTGTAAGGGAATAGTGGAAGCGAAGCTGTCATGATGATAAAGAAAAGCTATCATAATTGATATGATAGCTTTTCTACTTCAAGTAAGTAGTAAGGCTTTTTTTTTAGCTATTAGGATGAATTTCTTGTCTCATATAATGCTGTTGTATAATAATTGATCTGGCGTAAACAGAATTTATTTAAGATTAATCTCCATCTTATTGGAAACTCAAATCAAGCGATACAACAATCAAGAGTTAGAATACTAATTGCAGATGTTATAGGTTTGGATAAAACAACTACATCATGATGAAATTGATAAAAATTTTAATCATGTTTTAGCAGAATCCACCGGAAGAATGTTTATCATCAAAAAAGAATAAATAACTTTACAGCTTTTCATTCTTTGTTTAATTGTGGCTTTGGAATAAGGAAGGAGAAATGGCAGAAATAATTGTTTCAGAATTTTTGAATAATAATGAAAAAAGAATTGCTTTGAAATTTGAGTATAATGTAGAAGTTATAGCAATGATCAAAACAACTGAA